>DASYZN010000105.1:0-3008 GCA_035946105.1 Thermoplasmata archaeon
GCCGAGGCCCGAAGGATGCCCGGGGTCTTCGCGGTCCTCACCGGCGACCGATACCCGACCCCGTTCGGCGTGCTGCCGATCACCCATGACGAGACGGCGATCGCCGTCGGCAAATCGCGCTACATCGGGGACATCCTGGCGGCCGTCGCCGCCTCGGACGAACGGACGGCCGAACGCGCCCTCGCCGCGATCCGCGTCGAGGTCGACCGGTTGCCGGGGTACCTCGATCCGACGACGGGCCTCTCGGCCGTGGCGGAGCCGATCCACGCGCGGGGCTTGGCGGGCTCCAACGTGCAGAAGGAGGTCGTCCAGCATTTCGGCGACGTCGATGCCGCGTTCGCCTCCGCCGCCTGGAAGGTCCGCGTCCGAGGGAGCTTCGCGGGGGTCACCCACGCCTTCACCGAGCCGATGGCGACGATCGCCGAATCGACCCCCGACGGACGGCTGACCGTCTGGAGCGCCACCCAGGTGCCCCACTATCTGCACCGGGCGCTCTCCGAGGTGCTCGGGCTCCCGATGCATCGGATCCGGGTGATCAAGCCCGAGGTCGGCGGCGGCTTCGGCGGGAAGTCGGACCCCCTCCCCCACGAGATCGTCTGCGCCGCCCTCGCGATCGAGACCGGGCGGCCCGTGAAGATCCGCTTCGACCGCGAGGACGTCTTCCTGACGAACCACGGACGCCATCCGACGCAGAACGACGTGCGGATCGCCGCGGACCGCGACGGGCGACTGCTCGCCTACGACCTCGAGGCCGTCCTCGATGGGGGCGCCTGGAGCTCGTTCGGGACGGTGACGACCTACTATAACGGCGTCCTCTCGATGGGGCCGTATAGGGTCCCGAACTTCCGGTATCGCGGCCGCCGGGTCTACACGAACAAGCCCCCGAGCGGGGCGATGCGCGCCCACGGGGGCACGAACATCCGCTATTCGGTCGAGGTCGGACTCGATGAGCTCGCCGAACGCGCCGGGATCGATCCGTTCGAGCTCCGCCGACGGAACGCCCTGCCGCCCCACTCGACGACGGTGAACCAGTTCCGGATCACCTCGACCTCCTTCCTGAAGTGCCTCGCGGCCGTCGAGGAGCGCAGCGGCTGGGCGAAGAAGTTCCGCCAGCTCCCGTTCGGGCGCGGGGTCGGCTTGGGATGCGGTTTCTACATCTCGGGCTCGAACAGCCCGATCCACTTCACGCCGAAGATGCCCCAATGCACCGTGCACCTCAAGGTCGACATGGACGGGGGGATCGCCGTCCACTCGATGCAGGCCGACATCGGCCAGGGATCGAACACGCTCATGGCCGCGATCGTCGCCGAGGTCCTCGGGGTCGACCTCGAGCGGGTCCATGTGATCCGCGTCGACTCCGACGTGAGCCCGGTCGACCTCGGCAGCTACTCGAGCCGGGTGACGTTCATGATGGGCAACGCGACGCGACGGGCGGCGGAGGCCCTGCTCGTCCCGCTGCTCGCCGCGACGGCGGAGCTCACCGGCCACCCGGTCGAGCAGCTCGGGGTCGGCCACGAGCGCTTCGAGGTCCGCCACCGGCCCGAGATCGGGGTGAGCTTCGAGGCGGCCCTGCACCACGCGATGGAGCGATCGGGCGCGCTCGCCGCGACGGGGTCCTACACGAGCCCGCCGATGGGCGGAACGTTCAAGGGCGCCCGGGCCGGGACGGCCCCCGCCTACTCGTTCGCCGCCTACGTCGCCCAAGTCGGCGTCGACGCCGACACCGGCGCCTACCGGGTCGAGACGGTCTGGGCCGCGTTCGACTGCGGTCGCCCGCTCAACCGCCTCGCCGTCGAGGGACAGATCGAGGGGTCGATCCACATGGGCCTCGGCCAGCTCATGGGGGAGACGATGGCCTACCGGGACGGCCGGATGCTCAACCCCTCCCTCCTCGAGTACAAGATCCCCGCGCCGCAGCAGATGCCCCGCGTCGAATGCCTCCTCGTCGGGGACGACGATCCCGAGGGCCCGTTCGGGGCCAAGGAGGCCGGGGAGGGACCGCTCGTCGCGACCCTCCCGGCCGTCGCCAACGCGCTCTACGACGCCGTCGGGGTGCGGTTCACCGACCTCCCGATCACCCCGGACAAGGTCGTCAAGGGGATCGAGCGGCGCCGGGCGGAGGGACGCCCGTGGAAGGGGGACTGAGCCTTTGCACCTAGAACCGTTCGAACTGCACCGGCCCGGGTCGGTCGAGGAGGCCGTCCGATTGACCCGCGAGCTCGGGACGGGGGCCGACCTGCTCGCCGGCGGGACCGATCTCCTGCCGAACTACAAGATGCACCTCAACGCGAGGCCCCACCTCGTCGCCCTCGAGGACATCCCCGAGCTCGGGGAGCACTCCCTCGCGCGGATCGGGGCGATGGCCCGGCTCTCGGCGCTCGAATCCGACGAACGCTTCACCTCGACCTACCCCGGGATCGCCGACGCGCTCCGCGAGGTGGCGACCCCGCTCGTCCGCGCCCGGGCGACCGTCGGCGGGAACCTCCTCGTCGAGACGCGCTGCTTCTTCTTCAATCAGAGCTACTTCTGGAGGGAGAGCTTAGGCTTCTGCCTGAAGGCGAGCGGGGACCGCTGCCACGTCGTCCCCCAGAAGGAGCGCTGCTACGCCACGTTCTCCGGGGACCTCGCCCCCGCCCTGGCCGTCCTGGGGGCGGAGGTCGAGATCGCCGGTCCGGACGGTCGGCGCCGTCTCCCCCTCCTCGAGCTCTATGATGCCGGTGGGGACGGGATCCGCCGCCTCGCGATCGCCCCCGGCGAGATCGTCGTCGCCGTCCACCTGCCCGAGGACGCCCGGGGCCGGCGGTCCTCCTACCAGAAGCTCCGCGTCCGGCCGGCGTTCGACTTCCCCGAGCTCGGCCTCGCGGCCTCCGCGACGCTCGACGGGGAGGTCGTAGAGAGCCTGCGGATCGCGGCCGGCGGGCTCGAGACCTATCCGAGGGCGTTCGACGACCTCACCCGGGCCCTCGAGGGGGAGCGGCTCACGGACGAGCGGATCCGCACCCTCGGCG
>DASYZN010000106.1:0-5104 GCA_035946105.1 Thermoplasmata archaeon
AGCTGGGACTCCTTCTCGAACTCGGCGCCCCCGAGGTTCAGCGGAGCTTTGACCTTGACGCGCCGGAACGACATTCCTAGTGTGGTACGGTCAGGACCTCCACATTCTTGACCTTCTTGGAACGGTGTACCCGGTCCTTGATGATAGAATTCCCCGTCAATTCGGGGAACGTCTCGTACGCGATCGCCAGGATGTCTCGGTCGCTCAGGTGAACCATTCGGCCCACGATTTTCTCGCTCGCATCCTTCGTCTTCACTGATAGCGGGTCGGACAGGAAGTTGTCGATAAGGGACGCGCCGGCGGGGGTGAGCGCGTACTCACCCGATGGCCCTTCGAACACGTACCCCTCTTCGCATAGCTCATTGAGGCTGTTGTCGAGGGAATCGCTGAAGCCTCCGAAGAAGTGGGGCGCGAACCCGGCCGGGACCTTCCCCGCAACCGCGGCGTGGACAAGCAAGCCGAGTTTCTGGATGCTGGTGGTCCGTGAGGGCCGCCTCCGGAGGACCGCCAGCACGACCTTGTCCGCCTCCGAGGCATCGACGGCCTTGTCTTCCAGAGCCGCCTTCTTCGTTAGCACCATGACCGGCTATGCCCGCTGTTATGAATAACCCTTCGTCGGTACCCGCCGTCAGCGGCGTGTGCGGTGGGTGCAGACCGGCCGCGCCGGCCGACCCGGTGCACCGCCCGGGCGGGATCGGACCCGGAGCCCGCCCCCCCAACGGGGCGTTCGGCCCTGCGACGGTTTTACAACCTCACTCGGGCGTCGGTCGTGTTGACCCGAGCCTACAGGCGCGAGGGATGCGAAACCGGCGGGCATGGATAATCCCATACCCGGGGGAACGGCTGCGGGACCCCCAAACCGCCGTCGCAAGGATCTGAAAGGGAAGTACGGACTCAGGTGAGGCGGGAGGAAGGCCGTAATCCGAGTCGTAGTTCTGCGGCCGGACCGTTTTTAGCACAGAGGAGGCTCGACCTTTCGGCTGGAGGCGTGGAGACAGGTGCCCAAGAAGAGGAGTAGCGGAGAGGACGCGGCCGCCCTAATTCTCGGGCTAGTTGGGGCGGCTGGGGCCATCGCCGTCGCTGCCCACTTCGCCCAACCGAAGTGTCCGTACTGTCGCCGCCACATCCCCAAGGGGTCCAACCCCTGCCCGCGCTGCGGCAACTGGCTCCGGTGGGACTGATTGACCGCAGCGGACGCGCCCGACTACTCGGAGAGATTCCGTACGTTCTACGAGCACAACGTCAAGAATCTGGAGCGCGGAACCGCTGTCGCAGACCTGATCCTCGTCCCCATACTGTCCCTCAGCTACCTTGGGGTCGCCAACTTCCAGAACGGCCTGTTCCACGATGTTGTCGGGATAGCGGCGATCGTCGACGTGGTATCGACTGCAGGCCTATTCCTTACTGGCTACCTAGGCGAGGCGCCCCGTAGGGTCTGCCCCAACTGCCTCAAGGGGGAAGTCTCGCCGACGATCAGTCGGTGGGTGTGCGACCGCTGCCATTGGGAGCAGAAGCCCCCTCGAAAGCCTCGAAAGGCGAAAGGGTCGGTCCCTCCCTCCTCTTCGGAATCGCCGGGTCCCGAATCTCCAACCGGTCCCTAATGGGCGAGGAGTTCGCCCGTACGGGGCCGAGGCGAAAGTGGCTTGGGGCACGACGGGGTCGGCGAGACTGCATGGCACGAGATTCTATTTGGTATCGGCCGAGAGCCTGGGTTCAGGGGCGAACAATGGGTCCGAACCACGCCTCGCCCACCTGGTCCAGGGCCATCTTAGAGGTGGTCGGCCGTGCAAGAATAACCCACCCGTACGTGCGGGATTGGTAGGTTTGGCCAAGTGGGCTAACGGGCCCGTAGGGCTCGAACCCCTCGTGAGCCAACTGGCGACCCACCTCCGCCCAGTCCGTATCCGGCTTGCCAATCGCGCGTACCAGAACTCGGTTCCAGGTGACCATCCGGCCCCTCGCCTCTTGGAAGAAGGCCTCCGCCGGTCGCGGTGGGTCCGATCCGTCGGAAGCCGCTTCAGAGATTACGACCCCGTGGCGGATTACCCGGGCCTGAGCCCGGTTCCGGAGGGCTCGTTCTGCCTCGGCTCGCGGTTGGAGTTCGGACGCCATACAGAGGGATTGCCGCTCGGATAATTAGCGGGTTCCAACGGCACAGGAGAACCTCGCCATACGCTCCGACCTCGATATATCGCGTGCCGGCCTCGGGGGTCCAGATCGACGGCACCGGCCGAAGAGTTACGGCCCGCCGGGAGCGCCCCCCGCCGGCCGACTTGGGACAGAACCCGTTGCCGGCCCCGGGGGGTCATCCCCGACGTCCCGTTCGACGGGGCGGAATCAGTGGTCCGTCTTATACCGTTGGGGGGTCGTCGAGAGCGTGACCGGGACGAGGGCGTGGACCCGGGAGGCCCGCCGACGTCTCCCGCAGATGCGAGCCTGGCGGCACGCGTTCCACCGCGTCCCAGAGATCGCCGACCACGAGGTGCGCACGCGCGGGATCGTCCTGAGGTCGCTCCGAGAGATCGGCCTCCGAGGCGAGAGGCTCCCGGGCTCGACCGGGGTCGTCGCCACCCTCTTCCGAGACCGGCCGGGCCCGGTCGTGGCCCTTCGGACCGACATGGATGGGCTGCCCGTCGAGGAGGGAACGCGGCTCTCGTTCCGATCCACGGTCCCGGGGATGATGCATGCGTGCGGGCACGACGTCCACCTCGGGTCCCTGCTCGGCGCCGCGGCGATGCTTCGGCAGGCGGGAGGCTCCGTCCGTGGCCCGGTCCGATTGATCTTCCAGCCGGCGGAGGAGGAAGGGACGGTCGGCGGCGCGCTGCCGATGATCGAGCGAGGCGCGCTCGACGATCCCCAGGTCGACTATGTCGTCGGCCAACACGTCGTGCCCGAACTCCCGGTCGGGACGATCGGCTGGCGAACCGGGACCCTGATGGCGGCGGCCGACCGGTTCGTCCTCACCGTGCGTGGCACCGGGGGCCATGCCGCCTACCCGCACCGGGGACCCGACGCGATCCTGGCGGCCTGCGAGATCGTCCAGGGCCTGCAGTCCCTCGTGAGCCGGGCGACCGATCCGCTGGATCCGGTCGTGATCTCCGTCGGGAGCCTCCACGGGGGCAATCGGCACAACGTCCTGCCCGAAGAGGTCGTGCTCGAGGGGACGGTGCGCACGATCCGACCCTCCACCCGGGACCGGATCGAGTCCCAGATCCGACGCAGGGCGAGCCACCTCGCCGAGAGCTCCGGGGCCCGGGTCAGGGTCCAATACGTCCGCGGGTATCCGGTCACTTCGAACGATCCCGGGGCGACCCGGACCATCGTCGGCGCCCTCGAACGGGAGTTCGGGCCGGATCGGCTCGTCGAGCTCGCCCACCCCGTGATGGGGGCGGAGGACTTCTCCCGCTATCTCGAGCGGGTCCCGGGCTCCTTCCTATTCCTCGGGACCGGCCGCCCGGGAAAGCCTCCCGCCGAGCTCCACAACGCCCGATTCGCCCCGCCGGACGAGGCCCTCGCGATCGGCGCGGCCGCCTTGGCCGCGGCCACAGAGGGACTGCAGCGGGCATGACCGACCTCGGGGCGACGGTCCGGCGCCAGTTCCCGGCCCTGTCGAAGCCCAGGCGGGACGTCGCGGTCGCCTACCTCGACTCGGCGTGCATGACCCTGGTGCCGCAGGCCGTCCTCGACGCGACGGACGAGTACTATCGGGAGTATCCGGGATGCGCCGGTCGCTCCGCCCACCGATGGGCCGAGGAGGTGACCCGACGATACGAGGAGGCCCGGGGAACGCTCGGCGCCTTCCTGGGGGCTGCGGATGGGGCGAGCTCGGTCGTCTTCCTGAGGAACGCGACCGAAGCGATCAACCTGGTCGCGCAAGGGATCCGCTGGCGGCGCGGCGATCGGGTGCTCATCTCGGACCAGGAGCACAATTCGAACCTCGTTCCGTGGCAGACCTTGCGCGAACGCGCCGGCCTGAAGCTCGACATCCTCCGGCTCCCCGAGTCCGAGGGGTTCGACGAGGACGCGTTCGAACGGGCGCTCGGACGCCGCCCGAGGCTCGTGAGCCTGTTCCACACGTCGAACCTCGACGGGAGGAGCCTGCCGGTCCGGTCGATCACCGAGCGGGCCCACGACCACGGCGCCCAAGTCCTGTTCGACGGCTCCCAGGCCGCCCCGCACCGGCCGGTCGATCTGGGCCGGATCGGCGCGGACTTCTACGCCGTCTCGGGGCACAAGATGCTCGGCCCGACCGGGACTGGGGCGCTCCTCGGCCGGGCCGACGCCCTCGAGAGCCTTCGCCCCCCGATCTCGGGGGGAGAGACCGTCGAGTGGTCGACGCTCTCGGCGCATGCCCTGCGGCCGGTGCCCCACCGCTTCGAAGCGGGACTCCAGGACTACGCCGGGATGCTCGGATGGAGGGCCGCGCTCCGATGGCTCGGCCGGATCGGCCTCGACCGGGTGGAAGCGCACGACGCCGAGCTCAACCTCCGAGCGACCCGCGCCCTGGCGGGACAGGACCGGATCCGGGTGATCGGGCCGGCCGATCCGAAGGACCGGGCGAGCGTGCTCTCCTTCGCGGTTCAGGGGATCGACCCGCAGGACGTCGCGATCTTCCTCGACGTGGGATACGGCGTGCTCGTCCGGGCCGGCCAGCATTGCGTCCACTCCTGGTACGCCGCCCGTCGGCTCCCGGGCACGGTCCGAGCCTCGTTCTACGTCTACAACACGCCCCGGGACGTCGATCGGATCGTCGAGGGCCTCGAAGAACTTCTCGAGAAGGTCCCGTCCCGGGGCCGCTCCGCGCCCCGCGGAACGCGGTCGTCCCGGGGGCTCAGCGATACATCGGGGGCGACGCGGTCGGCGCGCGGTCGCTCGCCCCCTTCTCGGCGGCGCGGCGCTGGATCTGGAGCAGCTGCTGCTCGATCCGTTCCGCCTCGTGGTAGAGCGGCACGGGATCGAGCGGCGTCCGCAGGATGATCCGATTGATCGCCTCGATCACCTTGGCGGCCGCGCGGGCGTCCGGATAGTCCGACTGCGCCTCGGCGAGGAAGGTCAGGACGTCGAAGCCTCGGCGACGTCCCTCGTTCAGGAGCACCCCGGCGAT
>DASYZN010000107.1:0-4624 GCA_035946105.1 Thermoplasmata archaeon
CACCTGGTCGGGCGATGAGGTGGCGATCCAGCGGCGCCGCTCACCGTCCTCCCGAACGTCCTGAGCCCCCTCCGAACCCGAGCCCGAGACCCCCGCTTGGGGTCCCAACCCTTCTGGGGGACCCCGCGAGGCTCCGATCGACCCCCCTAAACCGGGCTTGCTAGCCCGGCCCACGGCCGGACGTTGCATCCGGCGACCGCCCGGCCCCGTCCGGTCGGGCCGAACGGCGGCCCGACGTCCTCCTTCCGCCCCGACCGGGCTTCGGGAACCCCCGACCGAGGATCCCGACCCCCCGATTTCACGTCGAGAAACGCCGGGATCCGGACCCGGAGGTCGCGCGCCGGACGTTCCCGGGGGAATCGGGCGCGGGCCGTGCCGGCCTACGACGAGGCACTTCGGCGGATTATAAGGAAGCTTATAATCATGCGCATCTGCCCGTATGCGTGTGGGTCGTTTTCCCCCTGGGAGATATACGTGCTCGGTCGCAAACGTTCAAGTAGGGTAGAGCGGGGTGGGCCGCTTGGAGGTGAACCCCGATGTACCTGCCCATTGTCCCGCCCCTTCCGCGCGAGCAGCTGTAAATTCCCCGTAGAGCGAGGGGGGTGAGATCACCCCCCCTCCTCTAGCTCGGCCTGTGACGCGAGCCTTCGGGTTCCCGAGGCCGAGCCGACCGACCCCCCCTCCGTCCCCTGTTCGATCTTCGGTTTCAGTTCGGACTCCAGCTGCTGGATCCACCAGCTCATCCCCATCGAACTCGCGAGGGCATGGGCCCCCTCGTACTCCCCCTGGGCGAGCTTCGTCTCCCCGACGGCCAGGTAGACCTCGGCGAGGTAGGAGCGGGCGAGCACCAGGGAGTCCGATAGGGGGAGGCGGCTGAGGACCCGGACGCTCCGTTCCCCGTGCTCCCTCGCCGGGGCGAGCTGCCCCTGGCGGAGCTCCCCCGCCGACATGATCGCGAGGGTGTGGCCCAGGACGGTCTCGTTGCCGAGGCGCTCGGCCAGGTCGCCCGCCTGACGAGCGAAATCGACGGCCTCGGTCCACTTCTCCGACTGCATCGTCATCGCGGCGAGCCCGCTCAGGGTGTAGGTCAGCTGGTTGAGGTGGCCGAGGGCCTCGGTCTCGGAGCGGATCTTGCGCATCTCGAGCTCGGCGAGGTCCGGCTTTCCGGTCTCCTGGTAGGCCCTCGCCCGGACGAGCAGGAGGTTGAAGACGAGGTCGGCGCGGCCCGACAGGCGGGCCTCCGGAAGGCCCTCCTCGACGATCCGCAGCGCCTCCTCCTGGTAGCCCCCGATCGAGGCGAGCCGGGACCAGGAGGCGAGGCTCTCGAGACCGAGTTCGACCAGGCGGGCCTTGCGGGCGGCCTTGAAGTTGGCGTGGAACATCGACTGGGCCCTCGGGAGGTCCCCCTTCGCCTCGGCGATCCGGGCGACGCTCAGATCGAAGAAGACCTGGAGCTTCCTCGTGGGGGTGCCGAGGGCGCGCACCTGCTCGAGGGTCGATTCGGCCGAGTCGACCTGGTGCATCCTAAGGAACAGCTCGACGATGAGCAGGAGGAACTCGGCGGACTGCTTCGGGTCGTCCTCGACCTCGGCCATCGCCCGACGCAGGAGGAGGATGGCGTCCCCGTACTCCGAGTGCATCCTCAGCATCTCGGCGAGGACCCGCATCGCGCGGACCCGGGAGGCCCCCGGGCCCATGGCGAGGGTCATGTGGTTGAGCGCGTTCCGTAGGGCGTCGGTGTAGCCCAAGGAGAGGATCTTCCGCTCCTCCTGGCCGAGCACCTCGGAGGCGGCCCTCCAATCCTCGCCCGCGACCAGGTGGAGGAACCGTTCCCGCACCGCCTCGGACCGATGGCTCCGGGAGTAGAACTCGGCCAGGGTCCGGTGGGCCTCCATCTCCGACGGGCGGCCCCGCCCGACGATCGCCCGGCGGATCGTGTCCAGGAGCTCGACCCGGCCCTCGCCCGCCGGATGGAGGATCCCGACCCGGGTGAGCTCCTCCAGCCGGGCCTCGGTCATCTGGGTGATCTCGGTCAGGAAGGCGACCGGGAGCGGCTCGTTCGCGAGGGCGACCGGCAGTAGGGCGTTCACCTCGGTCGGGGGCATCTGGGCGACGACGGCGTCCGGCAGGGTCGAGAGCTTCGCCTCGACGCCGGGGGTCCGGACGGCGAGCTGGAGCATGAGGGGGCTGCCGAGGGACGACTGGTAGACCGATTCGAACCGTTCGGCGAGGCCCCCCTGCCGGTCGGTCAGCTCGTGGGCCGCCGCCCGATCGAGCCCCCCGATCACGACCCGCTGGGGGGCGGGGAACTCCTCCGGGAAGAACGGGGCCTCCTGGCTGATCAGGAAGAAGAGCGCCTTCCCCTGGGCGACCATCGGCTGGATGAACTCGGCGAGGAACGCCCGCATGTCCTTCCCGGCGGCCTGCAGGTCGTCGAGGATCGCCAGGAGGCGGTGGTCGCCGAGGGCCCGGACGGCGAGGCTCGCGACCTCCCGACCCGAGGGGGCCCTCGGCACCTGGGCGTAGTAGGCGAGCTGGGCCCCGCCGACCTGGGAGAGGGCGTGGGCGATCGTCTCGAGGAGGTGTCGGGGGGAGGAGCCCGGCCTCACGGTGAACCAGACCGGGACGCGGCCCCGCTTCAGCCGGCGGACGTGCTGGGCGATGAGCGCGGTCTTCCCCATCCCGGGTCCGCCCTCGACCCAGATCACCCCCTCCCCCTCCCGGCACGACTCCGCGAGCTGGCGGAGCTCCTCCTTCCGCCCGAGGAACGGCCTCGGGGGGACCGGGAGGTCGCCCGCCAGCATCGGGACCTCCCGGGTCTGGAGGCGGAGGCGCTCCTTGCCGGTCGGGGTCAGCTCGTAGGTGAGGTGACGTCGCTGCCCTCCCCGGACCAGGGAACGCCTCGCCAGGAGGAAACCGTCGCCGACGAGCCGCTCGAGCGGACGGGACATCGAGCAGGGGTGGTAGCCGAGCGCCTGGGCGAGCTCGGCCTGCGGGATCCCGAACGCCGACCCCGTCGTGGCGTGGGTGTCGAGGTAGTCGAGGATCTCGGTGAGGACGTAGGTCTTCGCCGGCACTACCGGGACCGAGGGCTCTCCCTCTACAAGAGCTTATTTTGTACAAAATAACGACAATCTTTTAAATACTAAAAAGGCGGAATGGGAGTCAAGATGGCGCGGACGGAGCGAAAGGGAGCCCACCTGGGCGGCATCGGAACGATGCTGATCCAGTCGGACATCTGCCCTTCCTGCGGCCGCGTTCACGAGAGCCGGTTGGTCCGCTACTTCGCCGGGATGCGCCCGGAGAACCTGCCTACCTCCCCGCTCGCGGCGCCCCCGACGTCGGTGTCGGGCGCCCTCCCGACGGTCGGGGCGCGGCCCGGGGCCCGCAAGCCGAACCAGTTGACCGTTCCGTGGCCGATGCCTTCCGGTTCCGAGGGGTACCCGTGAGCGGCGCCCCCCTCGAGCCGATCCTCCTCGGGTCCGAGGAGTCCTCACAGTCCTCACTTCACCAAGCGAGGAAGGGTAGAACCATGATGGCCGGGTCGGAGTTGGAGAGCAGCGCGCGCCGAATGACCGCCCCCTGGGCGTTCTCGACGTCCCCCCACGGGACGACGGGGGCCGCCCGCGCGGGCCACGAGCAGTGCACGGTGTGCAACCGCCCGCACGAGGCGCGCCTGGTGCGCTTCATCCCGATCCGCAGCCAGACCACGATCGCCCCGATCCCCGCCGAGAAGGGGATCCGCAGCGTCAAGGACTACCCGCCCGCCGTCCCCGTCCTCTCCCCGGCGGGACGCGGCCTCTTCGGCGTGTCGGCCCGCTGGTCCCTCGCGGTCGCCTAAGCGAGGTCGGATGCTGCTGCAGGGCGACGCCCCCCGACGGAAGACCCGGACCGCGAGGCCGATGCCCGCGTCCCCGGGCCGGGCGGCGTTCATCCTGACCCTGCCGAGGCAGCCGGAACCCGGCGAGGAGACTTGGCCGCACTGGCTCTCGTCCTACGCCTCCCCGATCGCCCCTGACCCGGCCCGATCGGCGGCGTACGATGGGAACGCCCGCGCGAGGCGCTCCTCGAGGACCGACGACGATCCCAATGACCCTAGGCTCCCGTTGGGGAACCCGGCCCCGGCGGGAGCCTAGCTATCCGGAGCCGTCCGGCACGAGCCGACGGCCCCGGCGCGCCCGACCCCGCGCGGGTCGGGCGAAAAGATGAGATACCTGCCGTAGCGTTCGACCGTCGTGGCCCCTCCCGCCCTCTCCAAGTGCGCCCGGTGCGGCAACCCGCTCGAGCCCGGGTTCCTCTCGACCACGAACGGCTCGGGGATCTACTGGTCTAAGCAGTCGAGCTCGAGCCGCCTGAGACCGAACGGGCTCGAGGTCGTGGTCCCGACCGGGTTCATGGGAACCTACTCCGCCAACCTGGCGGCCGACCGATGCCAGCATTGCGGCACGTTCACCGCCCGCCTGCCGAATCGCTAGTCGGCAGGACTACGCCCCGGCGATCGACAGGCCGTCCGACGCGATCGGGGGCGTGAAGAGGCGCCCCTCCAATCGGGGAGCGACTCCGCCGATCCTCGACGAGGCGAGGAGCGACGGGGTCCCTGGCGGGGCGAGCACGAGGCCCCCGA
>DASYZN010000108.1:0-5507 GCA_035946105.1 Thermoplasmata archaeon
TTTGGATCCGCCGAGGGCAATCGGGTCGGATCGATCCGCCCGACGAGCGGACCGTCGCGACCGTGCTCCGAATGCAGCCAGGGTCCGAGCCGCGTCAGGGGGACCGATTGGACCTCGACCGGAACCCTCGAGAGGTACGACTTCAGGAACGTGACGTCGATCCCGAACGAGCCGTCAAAGTACCGTTCCCGCTTCGGCCGTCGCCAGTCCACCTCGGTCGATCGGCGGAACGCGGACCGTGCAGGGGTCCGCGACCGGGGGATCCTCGCGCCCATCGACCGACCGGGTCGACCGAAGCGGCCCGGCGGGCAAGAGGGTGACGGAGCCCCCTAATCTCAGCCGGGAGCGGCGGTGGGTCTCGTCGCTCACGGGCGCGGAACTCGGCGACCTCGTGCCTCCGAGCTCGGGAAGCCAGCCCCCGTCAAGCAGCCGACCCGGATGGCTGACCGCCCAACCTCGGAGGAATCCCCCCCGGGGGACCTCCTCGTGCGGACCTCGCGCCCCGGCGCGAACCGCCCCCGGGGTCTCTCCCCCGAAACCCCGGAACGCCCCCCGAAGGGGAAAGCGCGCGGCCGGGCTTATCCGACCCGGGCGGTTTCGCACCCCGTGTCCCTGCGCGAGGAGTTGGAAGGGAGACTCGCCGGAATGCCCGGTCTGACCCGACTCCCCGGTCGAAGGGGAACCGGGTCCCGCTGGGTCGCCGGGAACCAGGAGATCGCCCACTTCCACGGGGAGGAGCGGCTGGATATCCGCCTCACGAAGGAACGCATCCGTAGCCACGTGCTCGAACAGCGGTTCGACGAACGGGTCCGGACCCGAGGCCCTTCCGCGGAGTGGATCAACCTAAGGCTGACTCGGAGCGCGGACCTCGACCTCGCGCTTTCGCTCGTGGCGGAAGCCCAGGCGATCGGGTCGGAGAGATCCGACCGGGATGCGCCAGAGAAAATCGTTCGTCGGGGAAAGGGAGAGGGGTAGGGCGGGCTAGCCGGCCGCCTCGAGGGTGTTCAGGCAGGGCCCGCCGGGGGGTCGCCCGCTCGACCCCGGCCCGTCGGGCTCGGCGGCCGTCGGCGGGGGCGGGCCCGACGAGCCCGAGCGCGAACGATGGCAAAGGCGGCGAGGGCCGCGATCGCCGCGACTGCCACGATCGCGCCGGCGGCGAGCGGCGGGAGTCCGCCGATCGAGAACGTCGATGAACCTCCCCCCGAGGGCTCGACTAGGAGCGAGACGCCGGGGGAGCGCGCCTCGAATCCGAGGGAATCCGTCACCACGACAGAGACCTGGTAGGTCCCCGGGGTTCGCGCGGTGCACGAGAGCGGGCTCATCGAGCTCGAGGGGCATTCTGGCGGGAGCCCGAGCCATCGAAGCGTGTACGGACCCGAACCGTCCGTCGGGAGCGCGGTGAACCGGACGGTCCCACCGGGGGGGACGACCGGCGCGCTCACCGTCGGGGCCGCCACGCGCGGGTCCGACAGGACCGTGACGGTGGTCGTGGCGCTCGGGAGGGAGACGCCCCCGTTCCCGTCGACGGCGATCACGCTGACGAACATCGTGCCGTCCGAGAGCGCGGTGCAATCCAGCGCGCTCACGTTGGTCTGGATGCAATTGCTCGGCAGCCCCCTCCAGGTGAAGGAGTACGGCGCGAGACCACCGGTCGCCGAGGCGTTCCAGTGCACGGACTGGCCGACGTCTAGGACGCTCCGATTCGCGGCCGGCGGAGCCGCGGACGGAAGCCCGGAAACGTCGATCGGGGTCGTAGGGCTCGCGACGGTGACCCCCCCGGAGTCGGTGACCGAGACGGAGATCGTCAGGGAGGCCGGCGAGTTGAACTGGCAGAGCGGGACGGCGGGGTTCGCCATCGAGCAGTCCCCGACCGGAAGCCCGAACCAATCGTACCCCACGTAGGTTCCCGTGCCGCCGGCCACGGGCACGCTCAGGCTCACGTTCTGGCCCGTGTCGGCGGCGGCGCGGCTCACGACGGGCGACAGCACCGTCAGTCGCGGGTAGACGTGGAACGTCAGAGCCGGGCTCGTCGCCCGGTACCCGTTGCCGTCGACGAAGCTCGCCTGGATCGAGAGGATCACGAGGAAGGGGATGGTGCAGCTCGGTCGAAGGGTGGTCGTCCCGAAGCAGTTCGCGCTCGGGAGCCCCGTCCAGCGGATCGCGCCGAACGTCCCGGAGCCCCCGGAGGGGATGAGGTGGAACGTCACGTTCTCCCCGATCTCGCTGGAGGGGATCGACGTCCCGTTCGCGGTCGAGGCGGTGGGCATGGCCGCCGAAGGGTCGGGGTAGACGGTCAAGTTCGCCCACGCCGAGACCGAGTTCGAGAGGTGATCGGTGATCGTCAGGCGGACCGAATACGTCCCGGCACCCGTGCCGAGGCAGGATACGGCGGCGATCTCCCCCGCATCGCCGCCGGGCTGGGTGGAGTTGAGTTGGCAGCCGAGCCCGGCGCCCGGCGCCACGCTCAAGCTGAGCCCGAGCGGACCGACACCGGGCGAGGAGACGGTCGCGGATAGATTGAACCGCTGGCCCACGTCGCGGCTACCGACGGGGTTGCCGCCGGGGGAAAGGAGGAACCGACCCACGGAAAGCACGGTCGCGAACGCCGTCACGTTCTCCTCCGGCGTCCCGTAAACGAACGCGTACATCCGGCCGTTCGAGGGATCGTAGGTCATCCCCTCGATCTGCCCCCCCGCGGGCACATGGTGGACGAGGGTGGTCCGGCTGAAGGTGGAGAGGTTGTCGGCATCCGTCGCGTAGATCAGCCCATCGCCCGAGTCGTAGGCGACGGCCCCCGAGGCGGCGACGGTGAGGTTCGTGAGGATCTTCGTCCCGTTCACCACGGTGATCTGCCCCCCCGAGAGGCTGGCGGAGTAGAGCCACCCGGTGCGGGTGTCCACGGCGAGGGACCCCGCCCCGTTGGACGTCAGGGTGGTCACCAGTTTCGTCCCATTGATCACCATCACGCTGTTCGTCGTCGAGTCGGCCACGTAGACGAACCCGTTCAGGGGGTCGAAGGCGACGGAGTTCGGGACGTTCGCGGTGATCGTCCCGATCACCGAGAGTCCCTGGACGATGTCCACGGCTCCCCCGACGCACGCGATGTAGATCGATCGGTCGATCGGATCGTACACCCCGGCGTACGCCTGGCTCGCCACGGTGATGTTCGCGATCACCGTGGTGTTGCGGACCACGTGCAGGGAGGTCGAGCCGTAATCGAGCACGTACATGAGACCATTGTCCGAATCGTAGACGGCCCGCTCGAGGTTCCCTCCGATCGTGAACTGCTTCACGAGCGTGGTGCCGTTCCAGATCGAGAGGTTTCCGTTCCAGACCGGGACGTAGATGAAATGGTTCACCGGATCGTATCCGGGCGTCTCCGTGTATTGGCCGATGGTGAGGTTCTTGACGATCCGGGTCCCGTTGATCACGCTCACCTGGTCGAAGGAGGCCCCCGACGGCACGTAGAGCAGGCCGTGGAAGGGGTCGTACGTCCCGCTTTGAAGATACCCGTAGATCGGGGCGCTGCCGACGATCGCGGGATCGATCCCGAGCGGGCTGCTGTTCGTTCCGTACGGAACGGCTCCCGACCCGGCGGTAGCCTTGGGAAGGATGCTCCGAGCGAGCGGGGCGACGACGTGGGCGAGGGCCGTCCCCGAGACCGGGGCTAACGTCAGGCTCCCGGAGGGCATCGGGGCCGGTGCCCCCGAAAGATGGACGTTTGGGGCTCCCCAAGGTCCTCCGATCGCGACCAGCGTCCCCACCAGGAGGGTCGGAACCAACGACCAAGCGAACGTTCGTCCGACCGCGGTCCGACCCCCAAGCTTCCTCCGACCGGCTCGGGGGGCGCGTGGCCCGGGAAGGGATCCCCGGATCCGCGGAGACCCGATGGCCACGGCGGGTTCTGGCACCGGAGGTCCATGCCCTGAAGGCCTCTTAAAACGGAAGTCGAAATACGCGGTGAACAGGGCCTTTGTACCCGGAGGGAGCCGGCGGGTTGCCAAAGACAACCCGTTGGCCGGGGGACGCCTACCGGCGCAGACCGCGGATCGAGTAACCGGTCCACCCCGACCCGAACGATCGGTCCGATGAACCGGCCTCGGGGTGGGTTCACGAGCTCCGAGGTGGACCCGTCGGGGCTGGCCGAGCGATGAGGTGGAACGGTTCACGCGGGTGCGGGGACCGGGCGGTCGTGAAATAGTCAAGCCGCTCACGCGGTCGATGCCCCCGCCTACGATCGAGGCCGTCGGCCTGACGAAGCGATTTGGATCGTTCACCGCGCTCGACCACCTCGACCTCAAGCTCGAGGGCGGCAAGTGCGTCGGGTTCCTCGGACCCAACGGGGCCGGGAAGACGACGTCGCTCAAGCTGCTGACCGACATGATCTTCCCCACCGAAGGCGAGTGCTTCCTCAACGGGATCTCGGTCCAATCGGAGCGCAAGCGGGCCCTCCAGCTCGCCGGCGTCCTGATCGAGTCGCCCGAGATCTACCCCTCCCTCACCCCGACCCAGGCGCTCGAGATGGTCGCCGATCTTCGGAACATGTCCTCGTCCGAACGGCGCGAGCGGATCCCGAAGGCGCTCGAGGAGGTCCGCATGTCCGACTGGGCCCACGCGAAGGTCGGCCGCTTCTCGAAGGGGATGAAGCAGCGGGTCAACATCGCCGCGGCGCTGGTCCACGACCCCGAGATCCTGATGCTCGACGAGCCGGCCACGGGGCTCGATCCGCGGGGCATGGCCGAGGTCCGGGCGATCGTCCGGGACCTGAAGCAGCACGATCGGCTGATCTTCATGAGCAGCCACATCCTCCAGGAGGTGACCGACGTCTGCGATGAGGTCGCCCTGATCAACCACGGGAAGCTCCTCTTCTACGACACCCTCGAGAACATCACCTCGAAGTACGCGAAGGGACAGACCACCCTCGAGGCGACGTTCGCCCGCCCCGTCTCCGACGCCTCGGTCGCCAAGGACATCCCGGCGATCCCGGGGGTCGCCCGCTGCGAACGGCTCGACCCCCGCCGCCTTCGGCTCTTCTGTCCCGGGGACGCCGCGACTCACGCCTCGGTCCTCCGAGCTCTCGTCGGTCTCGATCTTGATCTCGTCGGCTTCCAGGAGTCCCGCAGCGTGCTCGAAGAGATCTACATGAGCCAGATCGAGAAGGGGGACTAGAGGATGGTCGGGGCCGTGCCGAGCGCCTCGTCGGGAAGCGGGGGCTCATCGCCCCCGAGCGGGGTCGGCCTCCCGAGCTGGCAGCAGGTGCTGAAGCTCGCGCGTTACCAGCTGCGGGACTACCTCCTCTCCCGGCGGTTCATCCTGATGATCGCCCTCGTCGTCGTGATCGGCGGCATCCTGACGGCCATCGTGGCGTACTTCCGCCCGGCGATGCTCCTGAGCAGCTCCGGCGCCCTCTACTCGACCATCTGGGGGGGCGGGGTGACCTACGTCATCATCTTCGCCGGGATCATCTTCGGCGGCGACGCGATCGCCGGCGAGTTCCAGAACAAGAC
>DASYZN010000109.1:0-12224 GCA_035946105.1 Thermoplasmata archaeon
CTCGACGACGACATGGGCCGGCGCTCGGGAGCGGAACCCCGGGTCCGAGAGCCTTCCCCGTGTCCGTTCCAGCAGCTCCGTGAGCTTCTCCCGTTCCTTGCGCAGGGTGGATCCCCCGTCGCCGCTTCCCTCCGACCTCGGGAGGAAGAACTCGGCGATCGCGCTCACCGCGCCGACCGAGGACTGGGGCGCCGCCGCCCCCTCTTCGAGGAGGTCGAGGGCGCCGATCCGGGCGAGCCGTTGGATCGTCGCCGCGTGCTCGGCGAGGATCGAGCGGACGGCCGAGGTCGCCGGGCGCGCCTGGGCGACCGGGACCGCCGCCGACTCCGCCCCCTGCTCGGCCTTCAGGGACCGAAGGGTCCGAACCGCCTCCCAGAGGACCTCGACCGTCGCCTCGGCGGCCGGATCGGGCTGGAGGCCCTCGTTCGTCGGCCAAGACGCCAGCGCGAGCGTCGGGCCATCGTGCGGGAGGGCGTGCCAGAGCTCCTCGGTCACGTGGGGCACGAACGGATGCAAGAGCCTAAGGGTGCGCTCGAGGACGAACAGGAGGACCTCGGCCGACTCCCGGCGGGCGGACTCCCCGAGATGGCCGCTCAACGCCTCCTTGGCGATCTCGACGTACCGGTCCGCCAGGTCGTGCCATAGGAAGCCGTGGAGCGCCGTGGCGGCGCGGGTGAACTCGAAGTCGTGGAGCGCCGTCTCGACCTCGGTCGAGAGGCTCCGCCACCGGGAGAGGATCCAGCGGTCCTCCAGGGAGGCGTCGGGCCCTAGGATCGGGGGCCGGGTCGGCGGCTCCATCCCGTCCGGGAGGCGGGCGAGCGTGAGCCGACCGAGGTTCCAGACCTTGGTGAGGAAGTTCCGCCCCCCGTCGAGCGTGCCGGCCCCGAACGGTCCGTCCTGGTCGGTCGGGTTCGGATGGACAAGAGCGAATCGGAGGGCGTCGGCGCCGCGCTCCCGGATGAGCTCGAGCGGGTCCGGGGAGTTGCCGAGATGCTTCGACATCCTCCGGCCCAAGTCGTCCCTCAGCATCCCGGTGAAGTAGACGTCGTGGAACGGAGGGCGGCCCGTGAACCGGTAGCCGGCCATGATCATCCGGGCGACCCAGAAGAACAGGATGTCCCGGCCCGTGACCAGCACGCTTCCGGGGTAGAAGCGGGCGAGGTCGGCGGTCGAATCGGGCCAGCCGAGGGTGACGAACGGCCAGAGCCAGGAGGAGAACCAGGTGTCGAGCACGTCCGGGTCGGGGGTGAGATGGGGGTTCGAGCAGCGCTCGCACCGGGTCGGCGGGTCCACCGAGGCGGACTCGTTCCCGCAGGCGTCGCAGTAGTAGACCGGGATCGCGTGGCCCCAGGCGACCTGCCGGGAGATGCACCAGTCCTGGAGCGTCTCCATCCATCGGTAGTAGGTGAGGGTCCATCGTTCGGGATGGATGCGGATCGCGCCGGAGCGGACCGCCTCCACGGCCGGCCCGGCGAAGGCCGAGACCTTCACGAACCACTGCTTCGAGAGCCTCGGTTCGATGACGGCGTCCGACCTTTCGGATCGGGCGACCGAGTGCACGTAGGCCTCCCGTCGGGCGATCGACCCCTCGGCCTCCAGCGCGTCGGTGACGGCCCGCCGAGCCCGGTCCCGATCGAGGCCCCGGAACGCCTCGGGAACGGCCGCCCCTTCGAGGTGGGCCGACGGGCTCAGGATCTCGGCCGGGGTCGCGAGCTCGGGGTGGCGCTTGGCGATCTCGAAGTCGAGGAGATCGTGGCGCGGGGTCACCTTGAGCGCCCCGTTCCCGAACGTCGGATCGATCGCGGCATCGGAGATGACGGGCACATCTCGGTCGGTGAGCGGGACGCGGACGGAGCGGCCGATCGCATCGCGGTGCCGCTCGTCGTCCGGATGGACCGCGACGGCGACGTCGCCGAAGATCGTCTCGGGACGCACCGTGGCGACGACGATCCCGCCGGGGCTCCCGTCGGCCCACGGGTAGGTGAGGTAGAGGAGCTCGGCGGACTCCTCCCGGTGGACGACCTCGAGATCGGAGACGGCGGTCTGAAGCCGGGGGTCCCAGTTGACGATCCGCTCCCCCCGGTAGATGAGGCCGTCCCGGTGGAGCTGGACGAACGCCTCCCGGGTGGCTCGCACGCTTCCTGGGTCCATCGTGTAGCGGTATCTCGACCAGGCGAGGGAGAACCCTCCGCCCTTCGTCTGGGCGAGGATCGTCGACTCCCGTTCGGACTTCCACGCCTCGATCCGCTGGAGGACCTCCTCCCTAGGGAGCGACTCGAGCCGCACGCCCTCCTTCGCGAGGTGCCGGCGCACGGCGACCTGCGTGGCGAGCCCGGCATGGTCGATCCCCGGGATCCAAAGGACCTCCTCGCCGAGCATCCGGTGCCAGCGGGCGAGCACGTCCATCACCGTGTCGCCGAGCATGTGGCCGAGCGTGAGGACGCCGGTCACGTTCGGCGGCGGGAGCACCATCGAGAAGACGGGCTTCTGGGAGGCGGCAGAGGGCTCGAAGCACCGCTCCGTGGACCAGTGGGATTGCCAGCGCGCTTCGACGGTCGCCGGGTCGAACCGGGGGGGGATCTCGACGCCCATTACGCGATCCCTCCGCCCGAGCCGACGAGGGTGAACGCCGAAGCCACGACGAGCTCGAGGAGGGATAGGACGCCCATCGCCGCGACCCCCCCGACGCCCGAGGCGATCGGCCCGAAGGCGTAGAGGGCGAGCGGCGCCCCGGCGACGACGACGCCGGGAACGCTCACGGCCGTCGCCCACCAGCTCCCGGAGTAGAGGTTCGTGATCGGGAGCCCCCGACGGCGGGCGACCCGGGCGAGGATCCCCACCTCGAGCAGGGCGGCCGCCGCCACGGCGGGCAGCTCCGCCAGGATGAACACGACGAAGAGGCCGGGATCGAACAGCCGCCCGAGCGCGATGCCGAGGACCGTGCCGGCGGAGGCCGCGTAGAGGAGCGAGACGAGGCCGACCTTGCCGAGGATGAGCGAGCGCTCGGAGAGCGGAAGGGTCCGGGTGTAGGAGTATCCCATGAGTTCGATGGCGAAGAACGCCGGGCCGAAGAAGGTTGCGAGGAGGGCGGCCGTCGCGACGGCGCCGGTGGCGATGTTGAACGCGTCGACCGGCCCGTGTCCGGCGAAGAGCGTCCAGACCCCGATCGCCGCCGCGTCGAGCAGGGGGAGGAGGATCAGGAAGGCGTAGCCCGGGGTCCGCGACGCGATCCTAAGGTCCTTCACCACGACGGCCCACGCCGCGCGGTCCGGCGAGATCCTCAGCGGGACGTCCGATCCGGCCGAGCCTTCCGAGAGGGTGCGGGCGATCGCCCGGGGCGCCCCCAGGAGCCAGAGGGAGAGCCCTAGGGCGATCCCGCCGTAGAGGACCGCGCCCGACCCGACGATCACGAGATCGACGAGGCTCGGCGAGGCCCAGGCGAGCGTGCCGGTCGAGACGAGGGCGGGGAGCGAGGCGAGCGGGAACGGGTAGGCGGCGAGGAGCGTCTCCAGGGTCCCCGAGGACCCGGAGGTGCCGGCGAGCCACTCGAGGAATCGGGGTCCGATGGTGAGGAAGCCGTACATGGCGAAGGCGGGGGTCGCCCAGAGGACCAGGTAGGCCCATCGAAGCGCCGCCCGACCGGCCCCCCCGGGGGCCGACTGGACGTGCCGGACGAAGAAGCGCCCCGTGGCGAGGGAGAGGGCGAGGGCGAAGACGACGACGCTCAGCACCCCCGGGACGATGGCGAGCCCCGCGAGCGCGGAATGGAACGCCACCCCGACGGCGATCGGCGTCAGGAGGAGCATCGTCGCGATCGGGAGGTCGAAGAGCCTCAGGAAGAGGAGGAAGGAGGAGCGTTCGACCACGGCCTCGGAGAGCGGGAGCGATTCGAACGTCGGCAGGATCGGCGAGGCGAGGTACGTCGGCAGGACCTGGAGGCCGGTCCACCAGAGGAGGGCGAGCTCGAGGAGGAGGAGGCCGACGAGGACGGCGGCCTCGTATAGCGCGGGGCTCAGCGCCGGGATGAGCAGGGCCTCCGCCCTCGGGGAGAGCAGCGCGATGCTCCCGAGGGAGACGAGGCCGAGGAGCCCGCTCACGAGGATCTTGCTCTGCAACACCCGCCGAAGCGCCGTCCGCGCGAGCGCCTTCGGGGGGATCGACGGGGGGATGTTCCCCTGCCGGACGGCGTAGATCGCCTGGTAGGCGAGCTCCGGATAGGCCCACCGATGGAGGCGGTAGGCCTCCCGCCACGCACCGCTCACCCGGTGCCGAGGGAGAGGAGCGCGTCCTGGACCCCCGCCTCCTCCCGGGTCAACCTCAGGAACGCCTCCTCGAGGCTCGACGACTGGGTCCCCCGAAGCTCCGCGATCGTCCCCTCGCCGCAGAGCCGGCCCCGATCGAGGATCCCGACCCGATCGCAGAGGCGCTCGGCGACCTCCATCGTGTGGGTCGAGAGCAACACGGCTCCGCCCGATCCATCGGCGTGACCCCGCAGGAGGTCGCGGGCGATCCGCACCGAGCGGGGGTCGAGGCTGTGGAGGGGCTCGTCCAGGACCAGGAGGCGAGGTCGGTGCAGGAGGGCCGCGACCAGGAGGACCTTCTGCTTCGTGCCCGAGGAGAGCATCGCGATCGGCCCGTCCATCTCGTGCTCGAGCTGGAACGCCTTCGCGAAGTTCGAGGCGCGGCGGGTCGCCGTGGGGCCGTCGATCCCCCGGACGCTCGCGACGAACTCGAGGAACTCCGTCGGGGTGAGGGCGTCGAACAATAGGGGGGTCTCGGGCATGTAGCCGATCTCCCGCTTCGCCTCCACGGCGCGCTCGGTGGGGTCGATCCCGTACACCCGCACCCGGCCCTCCGACGGTCGCAGGAGCCCGACGATCGCCTTCATCGTGCTCGACTTCCCCGCCCCGTTCGAGCCGAGGAGCCCGTAGATCTCCCCCGTCCGGACCTCGAAGGTCAGCCGGTCGACCGCCACCCGCTCGCCGTATCGGACCCCTAGGCCCTGCACGAGGAGCGGCGTCGGAGCGGGCCCCGCCGTCCCCATCGAGAGAAGAACGGGGCATCGGGGTATAAAGGGGAAGGCGATGGAGACGCGGCCCCATGGATCTCGACACCGCGACGAACGTCGCGTTCGCTGGGATCGCGGTCTTCGGGGCCGTCCTCACTGCCTTCGCGCTCCTCGCCCTCCGACGGGCGCCGAGCCCCCGGATGGCCCTCGTCGCCTCGGGCTTCCTCTTGATCGCGGTCCAGGGCGCCGTGGTGAGCGTCGGCCTCTTCCTGACCGGGTTCAGCCCCTCGACCCTCCTCTTCGTCTCCGCGGCGTTCGAGGCGGCCCTCTTGCTCGTGCTCTTCCTGGCGACGCTGCTGCGCTGACGGGGCGCGATCCCTCCGATGGCCGAGGAGGAGCATCGGGGAACCTGGGCGGCGACGCTCCTCGCGTTCGTCCAGTGCTATCCCGGGGTCCACCTGAGGGAGATCCGGCGCCGGCTGAGGATCCCGATCGGGACCCTCGACTACCACCTCTACCGGCTCGGGAAGGAGGGGATGATCACCGTACGATTCTCCGGGGGGTACAAGTGCGCCTACCCGGCGGTCGTCCCGGCCCTCGGCGGGCCGATCCCGGCGCTGGACCAGCAATTGCTCGCCTTATTGCGGCAACCGGTCCCGAGGGCGCTCCTGCTCCAGCTCTACTTGGACGGACCGTCGCCCCCGGTCGGGATCGCCGACGCCCTCGGCACGACGCCGTCGAACCTCTCCTACTTCCTCCGCCGGCTCGAGACGGCCGGCGTGATCGCCCGCGATGGCAGCGGGCCCGACCGAACGGTGCGCCTCGTCGACGCGAAGCGGGTTCACGAGATCCTCCTCAGGTTCCCCCCGCTGCCCGAGGACGCCGTCGACCGCTTCCTCAGGTTCTGGTCGGAGCTCCACCCATGAGCGTTCAACGGCTGTTCGGGAACGATTATACCCCCCGCGCGCCGGTGGAACGACGTCGAACGCCCTTGGAGAACCCCCGGTTCCGAGCGCTCCATCGGACCCCCGTCGTCGTCGGTCTTCGCCGGACAGCCTGGGTGGGGGCCCTCGCCCTCCTGCTCCTCTCGGGACCCGCGGCGGCGGCCCCGTCGAGCTACGTCGCCGGCCGGGTCAGCGTGGCGTTCCCCTCGCTCACGCCCGGGGTCGATCTTCGGGACACGTCGAACCTCTCGGTCGGCTCGAACCTCACCGTCGACCAGGTCCTCGAGGTGCACCCGTCGGCGAGCATGCCGACCGTGGTCGCGGTCGCCTTCCCGTCGAACCTGACCGTATCGAACGCGACCGTCCCGGGCGGGGGCAGCACCGTCACCATGCGGGCCGACCTCACCGTCTATCCGTCGGAGGCGGCGCCGTGGGCGGGTCCGGAAGGGCTCGTCTCCCCCGACGGCGCCCCGCTCGGGTTCGCCCACCTCCTCGTGCGCTACGTCGTCGCGCCGTCGGGCGCCCGGCCGAGCGGCGTGACGGCCAACTGGACCGTCTCCTCCTGGCCGGTGCGCTCCCCCTCCGACGCCGTCGGCCTCCAGCTCGGGGTGGCGACGATCGAGGGCACGGGGTTCGTCGCCTGCACCTCGGTCCCCCTCGCGGGGTCCCCGGCCTGCGACGGGACGGCGCTCCCGTCCGGCGCGACGATCTGGGGCGCGGCGGTGACGGGCCTCGAGGGTGAGGCCGGCGGCGGGCTCCTCGCGGCCGTCGGTTGGGAGGCCCGGGTCGCCTCGGGCCCGACGGCGGGCGACGCCGTGCTCGCCGGCATCTACGCCGAGTCGCCGACCGAGGGGCATCTCGTCCTCGCCGTCCCCTCGGGAGGGGCCCCCACGATCTCCTCCGACCTCACCTTCGGCCTCGTCCCGCCCCCGATCCCGCTTCCCGTGCCGACCGTCCTGCGCGCGACCCCGACGGCGTTCCTGGGCGCCCTCGCGGCGTTCGGGGCGCTCGGCCTCGTGGGAACGGCGTGGTACCGCCGGCGGGCGCGCGCGATCGAAGCCGAACTGTAACCCAGCGGGCCGAGTTCGGCCGCTCAGCCGGGCCGGGGGCGGTCACGGGTCGGGAGGAATAGGATGACGTCCTTGATCGACGTCGCTCCGGTGAGCGCCATCACCATCCGGTCGATCCCGATCCCGAGGCCGGTCGCCGGCGGCATCCCGTAGCGGAGCGCCTCGACGAAATCCTCGTCGTACTGGTAGTGGTCGGAGGCCCGGGCCGAGAGCTGCTCGCGGAACCGCCGTTCCTGCTCGACGGGATCGTTGAGCTCGGTGTAGGCGTTGCCGAGCTCGAAGCCCCGGTCGAAGAGCTCGAACCGTTCCACCCGGCCCGGCTTCGTGCGGTGCCGCTTCGCGAGCGGCGTCGTCGATTCCGGGAAGTCGAGGACGAACGTCGGGCGGGTGAGCGTCGGCTCGACGTAGTGCTCGAAGAGCTTGTCGAGGAACTTCCCCTTCGGCGAGTCGTCGGGGACCGTCGCCCCCACGGCGCGGGCCCGCTCCCGCAGCGCCTCCCGATCCAGATCGACGAGCCCGGTGAGGCCGCTGAGCGCTTCCAACGACTCGACGAAGTCGATCGTTGCGAACGGCGGGCGGAATCGCTCGGGCGCCTCCTGGGCCCTCGGCGCGTCCGGCATCAAACGGGCGACCTCCTCGGCGAGCCGCCCGTAGAGCCGTTCGACGAGGCCCCTCATGTCGGTGTAGTCGGCGTAGGCCCAGTAGAGCTCCATCATGGTGAACTCGGGGGCGTGGGTCGAGTCCATGTCCTCGTTGCGGAAGACGTGGGCGAGCTCGAAGACCCGCTCGAGCCCGCCGACGAGGAGCCGCTTCAGCGGGAGCTCGAGGGCGATCCGCAGCTGGAGCTCCCGGTCGAGGTAGTTCGACCGGGTGAGGAACGGTTCGGCGGCGGCCCCCCCGGCGAGCGGCACGAGCACCGGGGTCTCGACCTCGAGGAAGCCCTCCGATTCGATCTGCCGACGCAGGGCGCGCACCAGGAGGGAGCGGGTCTCGAACCGGGCCCGGCTCTCCGAGGAGGCGAGCAGGTCGACGTAGCGCCGCCGGATGCGCTCCTCGGGGTCCTGCAGGCCGTGGTACTTCTCCGGCGGCGGATGCAGGGCCTTCGAGAGCATCTCGAGGGCGTCGACCCGAAGGGTGGGCTCTCCCCGTCGGGTGACAAGGGGATGCCCGTCGGCCCCGACGAGGTCCCCGGGGTCGAGGTCCTTCAGGAGCCGGTCGAAGCCGTCCTCCCCGAGCTCGTCGACCCGGGCGTAGAGCTGCAGGGGACCCGAACGGTCCTCAAGGTCGAGGAAGGCGCTCCGCCCGTGGACCCGGATCGCCTTCACGCGTCCGGCGACCCGGAACGGACGAGCGGCCGCGACCTCCCCCGGCGCCAGGGAGGCGCAGACGGAGACCACCTCCTGGGTCGGCACCCGACGCGGAAACGCCCATGGGTACGGCTCCCGACCCTCGGAACGCATCCGCTCGGCCTTCTCGCGGCGTTCCCGAACGAGGGGGGACTCCTCCGGCATCGCAGCGTTATCGGTCGGCCCCTCGATCCATCGGCTCGGACCGGGGCGGTCCTAGCTTGCGGCGGCCTCGAGGGGGAACCGTTCGAGCCCACCGGGGCGCTGGAGGAGCAGCTCCTCCGGCTCCGCGCCCTTCGCGGGCTGGTGGAGGACGAGGAACGTGCCGAAGAAGAACTCCGACGTCGCGTCGCCCCCGCCGATCCCGTAGCTCACGTAGTCGGCGAAATAGACGTGGACCTGGCCGGAATGGCGCTTGCGGAGCGCTTCCACGAAGGCGCGCAGGGTCTCGGGTCCCTGGCGATGCAGCTCCTCGACGAGGTCCCGGAGCATCGGCCGCTGGGAGAGGCCGGCGAGGCCGTCGTAGGCGAGATAGACGGCGGGGCGCGGGCTCAGCGTCACGACATCGAGCCGAAGGACGCCCTCGACCGGTTTGGTCCTCATCGTCGGGCGCGCCTATCGGGGGGTCGATAAGAAGCCTTCGCTCGCCGAGGGCCCCGACGCCTGCTCAGTCGACGGCGGAGGAGGCGACGGGGAACCTGGTGCCCGACGGGGTCGGGTCGAGGGCCTCGACCGTGCCCTAGTGGTCGTGGCCCCCGCCGCCTCCGGGCGGGGCAGGGCTGCTCTTCTTCGACGCGATGATGTCGTCGATCCGAAGCACCATGTTCGCGACCTCGACGGCCGAGGAGAGGGCCTGGCGCTTGACGCGGGCCGGCTCGACGACCCTCAGCTTCCACATGTCGGCCGCCTTGCCATCGGCGAGGTTCACGCCGACGTTGCGGTTCGCCCCGCTCCCGTCGTGGGCGCCGCGCAGCTCGATGAGGGTATTGATGGAATCGAACCCGCCGTTCTCGGCGAGGGCCCACGGGATCGATTCGAGGGACTGGGCGAACGCCTCGACGGCGAGCTGCTCGCGCCCGCCGACTGTCGGGGCGAAGCGCCGCAGCTTGACCGCGAGATCGATCTCGGTGGCGCCGCCGCCGGGGCAGACGACCCCATCCTCGAGCACGCTCGAGACGACCTTGAGGGCGTCCTGGAGCGAGCGCTCGACCTCCTGGGTGACGTGCTCGGTGCCGCCGCGGATCAGAATCGAGACCGAGCGCGGGTTCTTGCAGCCGGTCACGTAGGTCATGTCGTCATCGCCGACCTTCTTCTCCTCGACGGACTCCGCCGTGCCGAGGTCCGAGGCCGAGAGCTCCTTGAGGCCGGTGACGATCTTCGCGCCGGTCGCCCGGGCGAGCTTCTGGAGGTCGGACTCCTTCACCTGCTTCACCGCGAAAATCCCCTCCTTCGCAAGGTAGTGGAGGACGACGTCGTCGATCCCCTTCTGGCAGACGAGGACGTTCGCCCCGGACGCCTTCACCTGCTCCACCATCCGGCGGAAGCTCTTGTCCTCCTCGTCGAGGAAGCTCTGGATCTGGTTCGCGCTCTTGATGTTGATCTTGCTCTCGATCTCGGTCTTCTTGATCTCGAGGGCCGAGTTCATGAGGGCGACCTTCGCCCCGTGGACCTGTCGAGGCATCCTCGGATGCCCCCGCTCCTTGTCGAGGACGATGCCGTCGATGAGCTGGGTGTCGGAGATCGTGCCGCCATGGCGCTTCTCGATCTTGATCTGGTCGACGTCGGCGACGACCCGGTCGCCGCGCTTCTCGACGATCTTCTGGACCGCCTTCACCGCGATCTTGGCGAGCTCGTCGCGGGAACCGAAGACCCCCTTCGATCCCATCGCCGTCGTGGCGCAATCGAGAAGCATCTGATCGTCGTCGCTCTTCACCGAGGTTCCGATCTCCTTCTCGAGGAGCCGCTGCCCCTCCTGGAGAGCGATCTGGTAGCCCCGGGTGATGACCGTCGGATGGACGTTCTGCTCGAGGAGGGTCTCGGCGCGCTTCAGGAGCTCGCCGGCGAGCACGACGGCGGTCGTCGTGCCGTCCCCGCACTGCTGGTCCTGGGTCTTGGCGACCTCGACCAACATCTTCGCGGCGGGATGCTCGACATCGACCTCCTTGAGGATCGTGACCCCGTCGTTCGTGATCGTGATGTCGCCCATCGAGTCGACGAGCATCTTGTCCATGCCTCGGGGCCCTAGGGTTGTGCGCACCGCGTCCGCGATCGCGCGCGCCGCGGCGATGTTGTTCTGGGTCGCGCTCTTGCCGCGGTCGCGTTCGGTGCCTTCCTTCAAGACGAGGATCGGAGTACCCTGTAGCATGGTTACACCAGCAATGGGAGATTAAAACTTCTATATAAGGCCAATTCCTTTGGAATCCTGGTCGCGGTTCCTTCGTCCCCCTATGAGGACCCACCCACCACCCGACTAAAGTAATCTAAGATCGGTGGGGTCGGCGTGAGGTCAACCGCCCAGCCCTCGGAGCGTAGCCCACCCCGCGACGGCGGGTTTATCCCCTCCGCCCAATTCGTAATTGATGGCCGCGCGGGTTTCTGTATACCGACCCAAGACCCCCACCCACCGACCCTCGGGTCGGCATATATGATGAGGAAAGGCCACATGGCGACACCGACCCCAAGCCCCGCACACCGACCCAAGACCCCCCACCCACCGACCGCGGGTCGGTGTTATATAGTGAGGACAAAGGCCGTGCCGTCGGCATATATAGTGAGGACAAAGGCCGTGTGGCTTCAAAACGGATGGGGAAGGGGCGCGTCAAAACGCCCGACCCAAAACCAAAGGTAAGAAAATGGACGACAAGGAGAGACTGAACGCCGAGAGAGACGCACGCCGAACGAAATACCGAGCGGCCATCGACCCCAAGTGGCTTGCCAAAATAGACACTCGCCGCTTCGGGGAGGACGACGCAGGGATTCGATACCAGCCCTTCAACGGGGTTCATGTCGAGGGACCGCGAGCCGAGATAGAGGTAGATCAAATCTACAACGGAATTCTCGGAAGCACTATTAGAGAACTACTCCGCGTCGAGGAAAACGAGCTGATTTACGCGGGACTCGCCGATGCTCGCACGCGTGGAATGATGTTTCCGCAGGGCCTCAATCCTTGGTATGAAACCGCCCTTGTGATTCTGCGCCGCTGGGACCATTTGGACACCGCGCACGCGGAGGTCTTGGCGCGCATTGCCGCCGCCCGCGCGCCTCGTATTGTCCCGCCCACTCCCGAGGAGCGCATCGCCGCGCTTGAAGCCCGCCTCGCCGCTTTGGAGAGTGCGTAAGCCATGCCCGACGATTACGAGATCGTAGAGCACAACGGGAGGCTCTATAGAGCGAGAAAGCGAGCCGCCGAAGTCGTAGCCCCGACCGAAGCTCCCGCCAAGAAGGATGATTCCTATTGGGGCGGGACCGAGTCGTGGGTGGATTAGGGGCGGGTGGTTGTTGTGCGTTCGCTTGGGCGCTCGCGCGCCCTAAAGTCCGCCGACCCCTCGGAAGAATACGAGGTCGAGCAAAGGCTCGCCGAATCTATAGAACGCGGCGTGAGCGGCGTTTACGTCGTAACTGGAAATGAGGTCGCGCCCATGCGGATCGTTGAAAACGTCTATCGCCCGCTCCGCTGGCTCCCGCTCCAATACGTCCCCGCGAGCGGGTCCGCGACCAACTCTATCTCTATCGGGTTCGGGGGGAGCGGCAAGGGATCGATCTGCGCCTTTTCGGTAAAGGCGTTCGCCCTTCCGATTACGCTCCGCGCGTTCAACCCGACCAAGGCCAACCTGGCGGCGGATGTGACCGGGGCGGC
>DASYZN010000110.1:0-1514 GCA_035946105.1 Thermoplasmata archaeon
CCCCGCAGGCCCCGCTCGAGGCCGACCTCCTTGGTGTACCCGGCCGCCCCGAACCACATCATCACCCGTTTCACGGTCTCGAAGGCGATCGGGGGCGCGGTCAGCTTCACGGCCGCGACCGCCCGGTTAACCTCGGCCCGATGCGTGTCATCGCCGCGCAGCGGGTACCGATCGAGCAGCCACGCCGCGCGGCGGCACTGCCATTTGACCGCCTCCACCTGAACGTATAGGTCGGCGAGCTCGAACTGGATCCCTTCGTGGCGTCCCAGGGGCCGGCCGAACGCCTCCCGACGCTGAATGTGCGAGGTGCCGATCTCGAGGGCCCGTTCGGCCGCGCCCACGCAGGCCCCCGAGACGAACGTCCGCGCGACCTGGAACCCCTCCATCGCGAGCTCGAAGCCTCGGCCCGGCGCCCCGATCAGGTTCCCGGACGGAACGGCGACCCCGTCGTAGTGGAGCGAGCCCGTCGAGATCCCCATCCGTCCCATGTTCTCGAAGCGGTGGGTGGTAAGGCCGGGCGATCGGGTCGGCACGTACAGAAAATGGAATCCCTGGCCGTCGGCGTCCTTGGCGAGGGTCAGGTGGCCTCCGCCCATCGATTCGGCCTCGGAGGTGCCGGAAACGAACGTCTTCTCTCCGGTCAGCACGAACCCCTCCGGGGTCCTTCGGGCCACCGTTCGCATCGCGGCGAGGTCGGAGCCGCCCCCGGGTTCGGTCGTCGCGATCCCGAGGAACGCTTCGCCGCGACAGACCGGGGGGAGGACCGAGCGGCGAAGCGACTCCGAACCATGCCGGCCGAGGAGCCATCCCCAGCCGGCCTCGAGTAGGAAGAAGACGGCGGTCGCCATCGAAAGGTCGCCGCGCCCGATCTCCTCGGCGGCGAGCTCGGTCAACACGGCGGACGCGCCCATCCCCCCAAAGTCGACCGGGACTGGCATCGCGAGCAGGCCGAGCTCCGCCATCGCCCGGAGCACCTCCGGGGGGATCCGGCCCCCGCTGTCGATCGCGGCTTCCGACGGGCGCAGCACGCGGTCCCCGAATCGCCGCACGGCGTCCTGGAACGCTCGCTCCTCGTCGCTGAGCTCGAAGTCCATGGTCGACCCGGGAACCCGACCAATCCGGAGGTTAAGCGATTCTCCTAGCCCGGATTCCGGTAACCGCTTTATGGGAAGGCTCCGTCGAGGGCGCGGGAGCCCCTCGCGATGTCCACCCGCGTATCGGTCAACGGCTACGGGACCATCGGCAAGCGGGTCGCCGATGCCATCGCTCGCCAGCCCGACCTCACCCTGGTCGGGGTCGCGAAGACCCGGCCGAACTTCGAGGCGGCCGCCGCGAAGTCGAAGGGGTATCCGATCTTCGTCGCCGGCGCCGGGACGGCGGCCGAGTTCGAATCCGTCGGGATCCCCGTCGCGGGCCCGGTGGAGGCGATGATCCGCGCGTCGGACATCGTCATCGACTGTTCCCCGGAGAAGGTCGGCCGGGAGAACGCGAAGCGCTACGAATCCGCCGGCGTC
>DASYZN010000111.1:0-1662 GCA_035946105.1 Thermoplasmata archaeon
GATCCGTTCGTTCGATGCGGTGGTTTCACTGTATGCCTTGTTCCACGTCCCTCTCATCGCCCAAAAGGTCGTGCTCGGCCGCATCCGTAGCTGGCTGAGACCCGAGGGCTCCCTCGTAGTGATCACTGGACACGATCCGTATGAGGGAACGGAACAAGACTGGCTTGGGAGCGGCGCTCCGATGTTCTGGAGCACGGCGTCGGCCTCGACCTATCGTGCGTGGTTGGAGGAGTTCGGTTTCAAGATCACGACCCAGGCGTTCGTCCCCGAAGGGACCGGCGGTCACGAGCTCTTCATTGCGAGACGACGACCATGAGACCCGATTCGACCCCGACAGGCGCGACTCCGCGGGAGGCCGAAGCGCTGCCTCTGCGGGCCACGACCTGCGCGATGTTCTGCCAAGCGCGACTACTCATGTTGCGACGGTCTGAAGCCATTCCGAGCCACCCCGGGCTATGGGATCTGCCGGGCGGATTCGTGGAGGACGGCGAGACGTATCGGGAAGGCGCACTTCGAGAGCTTCGCGAGGAGACCGGATTGGTCGCCCAGGAAGCCCGGCTCTTCCGAAGGTTGAACTTTCGACACCCCGTACGGAAGTCCCGACTGGTCCACGAGGTCGGTTTCCTGATCCCGTGCCTAACGTAGGAGGGGATCCTGATCTCGCTCGAGCATTCGGAATACCGATGGGCCTCCGAGGGCGAGTCGGAGGTGCTTCCAACCTGGGGTCGAAAGCGGAGGACGATCCGAAAGGCGTTCTCGGTAGGGCGGCGGGATTCGCCGGACCCCTAAGGCGGACGGACGAGCCCGATCTAGTCCCGAGAGATGGGAGAGATTCCCAAGTTCGGGCCGGTGTGGGATTGAATCCCTTTGTCCTGCCCGGGATTCGTGCCCGTGGACGGGTCGGAAGCGGTCGGGGCCTCGGCGTCGATCGCGCGCGCAAACGCCCTGAGCAGGTCGGCGGCGGCGTCGAAGTGCCGGGGCAAGATCTCTTCAACGTTCACCCCGAGCGGGACGCCGACATGTCCGGCGGCGAGCTGGGCGTTGAGCTCCCTCCAGATCTTCAGGGAGTGGTCGATGGAACGTTCTACCCCGGCCCCCTCGTCGCTCGATAGGATCTCCCGCTCAGTGGGTTCGGGGATGTCCGCTCCGAGCCACCGGACGAACTCGGCATCCCCTTCATCGACCATCGGGGCAAAGGAGAGAAGGACCGCCGCCGGGGCGAGGCCGGCGCGGCGACATAGGGCGTCGTACTCCCGGATCATTCCTTCGGTCGCGGCGCTTTCGAACAGGATCTGGGTGGTGAAGAAAGAGGCGCCCGCGCGCGTCTTGGCCAGCAACCGGTGGGCCTCGCCGGTCCGTTGCGGGATCGCGATGTTCCCGATGCTGCCCCCCGCGCTCCGGACGATGGGAAGCACGGCGCGATCCGCCTCGGTGACGCTCGGTCCGGGGTACGGAACGAACCGGCTCGATCCGCCGACGAACACCAAGTGGTGGATCCCCTGCCCGACGGTCTCGCGGGCCCATGCCTCGACCGCATGGATCGATTCGAGGTGGGCGACCACCTTGTTGATCGCGACCGGACGGTCGGTGGCCGTCGCGAGTCCGGCCGAGAAGGCGCGAACGTCGCCCGACCGGTAGTACGGCCGCCCCTCATGGTTCTCG
>DASYZN010000112.1:0-4735 GCA_035946105.1 Thermoplasmata archaeon
AGAGCGGTGTCCAGAAGGTGCTGCGCCGCGCCCTCCGGGAGGGCGCGACGCCGACCGGCGCCGCTACAGGCCGCGCTGCTACAGGCCGCGCTGGATGAGGTCGCGGGCGACGACGAGGCGCTGGATCTCGTTCGTCCCCTCGAAGATCTCGCCGATGCGGGCGTCCCGGTAGGCCCGTTCGATCGGGGTCCCCCGGATGTACCCCAATCCGCCGTGGATCTGCAGCGCCTCGTCAATCACCTCGACGGCCCACTCGGAGGCGAGGCACTTCACCGTCGCGGCGGCCCGGGTCTTCTTCGCCCGGTCGAGGCGGCTCCACGCGCCCGGGTCGGGACCCATCCGGTCCTGTTCGGCCGCGGCGTGGTAGACCAGGAGCCGGAGCGCGTCCGTCCGCATCGCCATGTCGGCGAGCTTGAACTGGATCGCCTCGTACTCGGCGATCGGATGGCCGAACTGCAGGCGTTCCTTCGCGAACGTCGTCGCGGCCTCCGTGGCGGCCTCCATCGCCCCGAGCGACGCCGCCCCGAGGGAGACCCGGCCGACGTCGAGCGCGGTCATGGCGATGCGGAACCCGTGGCCGACCTCGCCGAGGACCCGCTCCGGGCCGGCCCGGACGTGGTCGAGCACGAGCTCGGCGGTCGAGGTCCCGTGCAGCCCCATCTTCTTCTCGCAGCGGCCGACCGAGAACCCCGGCATCCCCCGGTCGAGGAGGAAGGCGGTGACGCCGCCGCTTGGGCCCAAGGTCGGGTCCGTCGACGCGAAGAGGACGACCGTGTCCGCCTCCCGGCCGTTCGAGACGTAGACCTTGGTCCCCGTGATCGACCAACCGTCCCCGTCCCGTTCCGCGCGGGTCTGGACGGATCCCGAGTCGCTCCCGGAGCCGGGTTCGGTCAGGCTGAAGGCGAGCAGCTTCTCGCCCCGGGCCGCCGGCGCGAGCCAGCGGGCCTTCTGCTCCTCCGTTCCGTAGCAGAGGAGCGGCGTCGTGCCGAGCGAGGTGTGGGCCCCCAGGATCGTGCCGGGGGAGGCGTCCACGCGTCCAACCTCCTCGAGCAGTAGGCAGTAGCCGACCTTGCCGAGGCCGAGGCCGCCCCACGCCTCCGGGACGGGGACGCCGAAGTAGCCCTCCTCCTGCATCCGTCGGACGGTCGCCGACGGGAACTCCTCGCGTTCGTCCATCGCCGCGACGATTGGGGTGACCTCCCGGGCGAGGAACGACCGGACGGCGGACCGGAACGCCTCCTGGTCCGGGGTGAACGAGAACTCGATCGGCACGCTACGCCCCCCGGAACTTCGGCGTCCGATGCGCCTGGAACGCCTCGAGGCCCTCGCGCAGGTCCTGGCTCGGGACGACCTCGTCAAGGAACGCCGACGCCTCGAGGGCGAGGCCCTCTGAGAGCGGGCGATCGAGCCCCTCGGCGATCGCCCGCTTCGCGGCGGCGACGGCCTTCGGGGCCTTCCGAGCGATAGTGTGGGCGAGGTCCCGTGCCGCGCGCAGCTCCTGCCCCGACGGGACGACCCGGTTCGCGAGGCCGATCCGGTGCGCCTCCGCCGCGACGATGAGCGAACCCGTGAGGACGAGCTCGCTCGCCTTCGACGGGCCGATGAGCCGGGCGAGCCGCTGCGTCCCGCCATAGGCGGGCATGAGCCCGTAGCCCACCTCGGGAGCTCCCAGCTTCGCGGAATCGCCCACGACCCTGAGGTCGCAGGCGAGGGCGAGCTCGAGCCCTCCGCCGACGGCGAGGCCGTTCACCGCGGCGACGACGGGCGGCCTCAACGCCGCGATCCGGCTGAAGAGGGCCTGACCCGCCCGCACGATCTCCGGCGCCCGATCGAGGCCGGTCCTCCCGAGCTCCTTGAGATCGGCCCCCGCGCTGAAGTACGCCCCCTCCCCCGTCAGGACGACCGAGCGCACCTCGGGATCCCGCTCGATCTCCTCGACCCGGCGGGCGAGGTCGGCGAGCAGCTCGGCCCCCAGCGCGTTCACGGGAGGGTTCCGAAGGACGAGGAGCGCGACGCCGTCCTCCTCCGAGGTCCGATCCACCCGTCCCACGCCGGCCATGATCGCGTCCGGCCCGGTCACGTCCCTCGGCCAGATAACGGCCGCCGCCGACGGGCCCCCGACGTGCCGTGCGCGGCGGAGGCTCTCGCTCCGCAGCCTGATATAGCGGGCGCCCGTCCGAGCCGCGTGGAACGCCCCAACGGCTTCGCCGACGCCACGGCGTCCTACGACGACGCCCGGTTCGTCGTGGTCGGCATCCCGTTCGACCGGACCACGTCGTTCCGGCCCGGGGCCCGGTTCGGCCCGGACGCGATCCGCCAACACTCGTGGAACTTCGAGTCCTACGATCTCGAGACCGGCGTCGACCTCTCGGAGGTCCCGATCCACGACCTCGGCAACGCTGGGGAGTTCGGCAATGCGGAGGCGATGGCCAACGCGGTGCGCGACGAGCTGCGGCCGATCTACCGGGACGGCAAGGTGCCGATCGTCCTGGGCGGCGACCACGCCTGCTCGCCTCCGTGCGTCGAGGCGGACCCCGATCCGGGGTCGCTCGGGGTCCTGTACATCGACGCCCACCTCGATTTCCGGGCGAGCTATCTCGGGGACCCGCGCAGCCACGCCTGCTCGGCCCGACGGATCTCGGAGTACGTGGGGTCCCACAACATCGTCGTCTTGGGGGTCCGCTCGGTCTCGCGGGAGGAGATCGAGGACAACAAGACCGTCGGGATGGCCTACGTGACCGCCCACGAGATCGCCCGGGACGGGATCGAGTCCTCCGTCCAGAAGGCGCTCAACATGCTGAAGACGGACCGGGTCTACCTCTCCCTCGACATCGACGCCATCGATCCCGCCTATGCCGGCGGCACCGGGACGCCGGAGCCGTTCGGCCTCAGCCCGAGGGACGTGAAGTTCGCGATCGGCCAGGTCGCGCCTAGGCTCGCGGGGATGGACCTCATGGAGGTGAGCCCCCACTACGACCACGGCAACACGAGCGCGCTCGCCGCGCGGCTCGCGCGCGAGGCGATCGTCCGCTCCGTCGCCGCCCGGAAGCTCCGATGAACGCGTCCCCTGACCGGGACGTCGATCCGGTCCACCGGCCCGGGGCGGCGAAGGTCCGAGGGGCGGAGGCGTCGCTTCGACCCGTCGACTGGTGGGGGTTCCCCGCCCTTTTGAAGGAGCGGGAAGCGAAGGGGTACCGGCCGAAGGCGCTCGATGAGAGGCTCCGCCACGAACGGACCCGGACCGAGGCCCGGCTGCTCGTCGAGGCGCGGCGGCTGGGGATCCGGACCCCGATCATCTACGACCTCGACTTGACCCGGCATCGGATCCTCCTCGAGGAGCTGCCGGGGCCGACCCTGAAGGAGCTCCTGGAACGGCCGGCGGTCGATCTCATGGAGCTCACGAAGAGCGTCGAGGCGTTCGGCCGGGTCCTCGGCCGGCTCCACGCCGGGGGCGTCGCCCACGGGGACCTCACGAGCTCCAACGTCCTCTTCCCCGCGGGTTCGGCCGCCCCGCCCGCCCTCATCGACCTCTCGATGGGGACGAAGGGGGCGGGACTCGAGGAGCTCGGCATCGATCTCCATCTCGTCGAGGAGGACCTCCGATCGCTCCACCCGAAGGGCGAGGAGCTCCTGGTCGCCTTCTACCGGGGCTACCTCGAGGCGAACGCGACCTCGGGCCGCGACGTGCGGGCCCGCGCCCAGGCGATCCGGGGCCGCATCCGCTACGCGTAGGGCCCGCGGGACGGATCGATCCGGTTCAGCCGGACGGCCGGATCCTCCGGACCCCCTCCGAGAGCGCCGGGGGGATCGCTTGGATGACGTCCGTCGCGAGGAGGCCGAAGCCGCGGGACTCCGAGGCCCGTCGGCCCGCCTCTCCGACGAGGTAGCTCGCGAGACGGCAGGCGCCGAGCGGCGGCACCCCGTCGGCGAGCAGCGCCCCAACGGCGCCGGCGAGCACGTCCCCTACGCCCGAGACGGTCATCGCGAGGTCGTGGTGGGCGTTGCGGGCCACCAGCCGCCCGTCGGAGATGAGGTCGCTCGGGCCCTTGACGAGGATCGTGATCCCCCGGGCCGCCGCGATCCGGCGGACCATCGGGAGCCGCTCCTCCTCGGGGGCGTCGATGCTCCCCGCGAAGACCCGGACGAACTCCCCGGCGTTCGGGGTCGCGACGACGTCGTACCCGCCCCGCCGTCCGACCTCGATCGGGAGGGCGTCGAGGCCGTCGGCGTCGACGACGAGCGGGATGGTCCCCGCGATCCCCTCGAGCAGGAGCCGAAGCGCCTGGATCGTCTCGGGGTCGCGTCCCGCGCCCATCCCGATCACGACGGCCTTCGGCGGCGCCTCGTAGAGCGCCGTGCGGATCGCCCGGACGTCCCGGGGCCTAAAGTGGGTCTCCCCGATCGGCCTCACGACCAGGTTCGGGCTGAACGACTGGACGAGGGCCGCGGTCGGCGACGGGGAGAAGACCGTCGCCCGCTCCGCGCCGGTCGAGAGGGCGGCGAGGCCGGCGAGGGCCGGCGCTCCGGCGTACGGCCCCCCGCCGATGATGACCACCCGGCCGGACCGGCCCCGACGGCCCCGGTCCGAGGGGCTCGGAAAGTAGAGGAAATCGCCCGGCCCCGTCTCGAGACGGGCCGCCTCGGGGATCCCGATGTCGCGGATCGACATCTCCCCGCAGGTCGTGCTCAGCATCCCCTCCTTGAGCGCCGTGAGGGCGACGGTCCACTTCGGCCG
>DASYZN010000113.1:0-15362 GCA_035946105.1 Thermoplasmata archaeon
TGGTCCGGCACAACCTCTCCCTGGAGACCCTGAACTGCGCCTGCTGCCCCGAGAGCCCCCACGTCGCCCCCGGGCTCGGCTACCGGTCGTGCACGCTCAGGGACGGGATCGTCCCGAAGACCCTGCGGCCGATCCTCGCCCGCCGGCTGGAGTACAAGCGCCGCCGCCGATCGACGACCGGCGCGGAGCGGGAGCGCTACACGGACCTCGCCCGCGCCTGGAAGTGGGTCCTCGTCACGAGCTTCGGCTACCAGGGCTACCGAAACGCCCGCTTCGGGCGGATCGAGTGCCACGAGGCGATCAACGCCTACGCCCGCGCCGAGCTCGCCCAGCTCGCGGAGCGGGCCGCCGCCACGGGATGGAAGGTCCTCCACGGGATCGTCGACTCGCTCTGGATGAAGGCGCCGCCGGGGGCGGACCCCGAGGCGTTCGCCCGGGAGGTGACGGAGTCCCGCGGACTCCCCTTGGCCTACGAGGGACGCTACCGGTGGATCGTCTTCCTGCCGAACCACGGCCACGGCTTCGGCGTGCCCCAGCGCTACTACGGCTACTACGAGCACGGCGAGTTCAAGGTCCGGGGGATCGAGGTGCGGCGGGGCGACGCCTGCGCCTTCGTCCAGCGGGTCCAGCAGGAGGCGCTCGACGCCCTCGCGCCGGTGGAGGGGGCGGCGGGCTTCCTCGAGGCGATTCCCGGGGTCCTCGAGCTCGGACGGCGGCGCGCCGAGGAGCTCCTCGGTGGGACGGTCCCGGTCGGCGACCTCGTCCTCGCCCGCCGGGCCTCGAAGGCCCTCGCGGACTACCGGGTCTTCTCCGACGGCGTCGCGGCGCTCCGCCGCCTCGCCTCGGAGGGGGTCGAGCGGGCGCCGGGCGAGGAGGTCGCCTACGTGATCACGGACGGGGCGACCCGGGACTGGCGCCGGAAGGTCGTGCCGAGGGAGCTCCTGCAGGGCGACGAGGCCTACGATGGCCGGGCGTATGCGGAGATCCTGGCCCGCAGCTTCGAGACCCTCTTCCTGCCGTTCGGCTACACGCTCGAGCGCGTCCTCGACCGTTGGGGGCTCGGGCCGCGACGGACCGGCTATCGGAAGGGGGAGCGTCGCTCCCTCGAGGACGGGCGGCAACGCACGCTCTCGGAGGGGCTCGCGAGCTAGCCAGAGCGGGTGGGGGCAGGGGAACGACGATGGAATCGGGGCTCTCGATCGGCTGCTCGGGCTGGGACTACGCGGAGTGGGTCGGCCGGTTCTACCCCAAAGGGACGAAGGACCGCCTCGCCCACTACGCGAGCATCTTCCCGATCGTCGAGATCGACACGAGCTTCTACCGGATCCCCCCGGTCGCCCACGTCCAGAGCTGGGCCCATCGGACCCCCGAGCGCTTCCGCTTCACGGCGAAGATGCCCCAGGAGGTGACCCACGTTCGACGCCTCGTCGGGGCCGGGGAGGCGATCGACGAGTTCTACCGATCGATGGAGCCGCTCGTCGCGGCGGGAAAGCTCTCCGCGGTGCTCGTCCAGCTCCCTCCGTCGCTCGCCTTCCACGCCCCCACGGTGCGCGCCTTCTACGAACGGCTCCCCCGGCGGGTCCCGGTCGCGGTCGAGTTCCGCGAGCCGTCCTGGCGGGCCGAGGCGTCCTGGGCGCTCTTGGAGGAGTTCGGGTTTGCCGCGACGGTCGTCGACGAGCCGAAGCTCCCGATCGACCTCCGGGTCACCGCCCCGTTCAGCTACGTGCGATGGCACGGCCACGGGACGCCCCTCTGGTACGACTACACGTTCTCGAGGGGGGAGCTCGCGGCGTGGATCCCGAGGCTCGCCGAGCTCGGCGGGAAGGCGCCGAGCGTCCTCGCGTTCTTCAACAACCACTTCCGCGGCGACGCGCCGATGAACGCGGGCCAGCTGCGCGACCTCCTCGGCCTCCCGATGCCGTCGTGGACCCGGCGGCTGTAGCCCGCGCGGGGTCAGTCCGGCAGCGCCGTCTGGTAGCCTCGCCCCGCCGGCACCTTCGCGACCTCGGGCCACTCGATCGGGGGTAGGTCGAACTCGGCCCGGAAGAGGTTCACCGAGGCCGGCGCGAACCCGGCGAAATGGTTGTTGAAGAAGACGAACGTCGCCCCCTCGGGGGCGTCGCGCACCCGCTCGGCCCATCGGGCGGTCTCCTTCGTCCGGTCGACGCGGACCTCCCCGTGCTGCTCCTCGGGGATCGTCCGATGGTCCCCGATGAACCGCAGGTAGAGGAAGTCCGACGTGCGGTCCGGCGGGACGTCGACGTAGGTGAGGTACGACCAGGCCAGCGCGATCCGCCGGTCGCCGAGGGCCGCCGTGAGGCGGTCGTGCGGGGCGCCGGCGAACCACGACCGGTCCCTGAGCTCGACCGCGTAGCGGGGGCCGGCCGGGAGCGCGTCGAGGGTCCCGAGGAGGTGGCGCTCGAACGACGCCTTGTACCAGGGGGGGAACTGGAGCAGGATCGCCGAGAGTTTTGGACCGAGCTCCGAGGCCGCGTCGACGAACGGGGCGATCCCCTTCGCGGCGTCCGCCTTCTTCGGGTCGAGGAGGTCGCGGAACATCTTCAGGGTGAAGCGGAACCCCTCCGGGGTCTTGCGTCGCCAGCCCCGGACGACGAACGGGTTCGGCGGGGCGTAGAAGGTCGAGTCGACCTCGACGCAGTCGAAGTAGCGGGCGTAGTAGGCGAGGCGGTCGCCGTCCTTCAGGTCGGGTGGATAGAACCGCCCCGACCAGGCGGGCGAGGTCCACGAGCTGCAGCCCACGTGGAGGTCGGCCATAACGTCGCATGGTCCAGGCAGTAGGTGAGAGTTCCGATGCGTCGCCTTGCTGACCCCGAGGGAGCGACCCCAGTTGAGACCATTGTCCGAGGCCCCTTTAGTTTCGGCAGAGTCATGGACGCGCCGATGGACCCGTACCATGGCGGGTCAGAGAGACATGCCTCCGGCTTTCAGGGATCGTACCGCAATCCTGCCGTATTCGAGCGCGAATTGGCACGGTTGGAGGATGGGCCAATAGCGTTCGTTCCTCGGAAGCGGATCGTGTCGGAAGGTACAAATGAGTGATTCGCGTTCCCTGACCTGTGCCATCCCGGGTTTGTCTTCGCTGCGGTCAAACCAATTCACCTGACGATCTCTTCTGCACCCGATGCGGGTCGAAGCTGGACCCTGGGGTCGGAGACCCGCGCGCTCCAACGCCGACACCGGTCGGGCCTACTCAACATGAGGTTCGCTACGCCAGCGTTCCTCTGCCGGGGTGGTTCACTCTGGGGATGGCGATTGTGCTTTTTGGCGCTCTGCTCATCCTGATCGGCTTTCTGATCCTGGTCGTGGGGGTGGCCTCGCTCGGAACCAGCACCAGCCTAGATTCCTTCAAGGGCTACATCGAAGGATTCGCAGCCCTCTCAGGGATTGGATTCTTCCTGGCCCCATTGGGGTGGGCGCTTCACCAGGTCAGCGTGCATCGTAGGCGAGGGTGATGGCAGGCTCCCCGGCCAGCTTCTGCCCAAAGTGTGGCAACGCGACCTCGATTGGAGCTGGCTTCTGCCCAAAATGCGGATCCCCACTCCACTCCCCAGCGCCGCCGATTGCTGCCGGGGGTCCGACTCCGCGGGCCGGGGGAAGGTTCCCTCGTCGGTGGATTGCAGGACTAATTGCGATTGCCTTGATCGTCATTGTCGTTCTCGTCTACATATTCGGATTCTATTTGCCCGCGAACAATGTGGTAACGATGCAGGGCGGCTCGTGGACTGTGAACGGCGCGTCGAGCTCCCTGGGAATTACCGTAGGGTGTTCCAACTGCGGACAAAAGGTAGCCCCGGGGTCGACATTTACCATCGAGGTCAATGTCGCGGTCGCTTCGGAGACCTGCGGGTTCTTTGGCTGCAATAGCTACGTCATCCAGAGTTTTTCTGTCAACGCGCCCTACGTGTTTGATTACGCCTCCCCGAACAATCTGCCCTATACTGAGGCCAGTGGGAGCTTCAACACGTGGGCCATCACGATCTCGGCACCCGATACCGCCGGACACTTTCCGTTGGCAGGAATTGTGGGCGTGAGCTTCGCGTAGTTTACGAACCGGCCGGGCGCGAACCCGAAGGAACGTTACGATGGGCACTCAAGAAGTTCACACTCGTCCCAAAGATTGGCAGTGAATCTGCCACGTTCACGATCACGACACTTCGCAACGCCGCCTTAGGATCGGTGCGCGGACGCGACCTCCGGGGCAAGAACCAAATACCGAGGTCTCCGCTCCCACCTCGTGGAACTCCTCACGGTGCTCCTCGCGACGCTTCTCGTCGGCCTCTCCGTGATCCTGATGGCGATCGCCTTCGCCGCGGCGGCTCGCTACCGGGACTCCCGGCTGGCGGCCGTCGGCGGGGCGCAGGCCCTCTTGATGGGCCTCGGACTCCTCGCATTGCTGAACCAGCTCTCGCCCCGTTACGGGGCCGACTTCGGGGTGAGCGACGTCCCGCTCGCCCTCGCCGTCGCGGCCGTCGCCCTCCTCTACGGCGCCTTGGTGCGCCGCCCCCCCGACCGGGCCCCAGAACAGCATGGATGACCTCCTCGACCAGCCGACCCGGCGCCGGATCTACGAGATCATCGGCGCGCACCCCGGTTCGAGCGCGCGGGACATCCAGCGGATCGCCGGCCTCGCCTGGGGGGAGACGGCCTACCACCTCGACCAGCTCACCCGCGCCGGCGCCATTCGGAGGGAGCGCGGCGGCCGGAGGGACTACTACTTTCGGCCGAGCATCGCCTGGGACGATCGCCGATTGCTGAGGGCCCTGCGCAGTTCCACCCAGCGGCGCCTCCTGATCGAGCTCAGCACGACCCCGGGGCTCACCGTCGCCGCGCTGAGCCGGGCGGTCTCGCTCAGCCTCTCGACGACCGCCTTCCACCTGAGGGAACTCCTCCATGCGGGGGCCGTCGAGCAGTTCCGGGACGGCAACCTCCGACGGTACCGGCCCACGCAGCCGCAACGGCTCGCCGACCTCCTGGGGCAGTACAAGGAATCGTTCCGCGACCGGCTCGTCGACCGGTTCGTGGAGACGTGGAGCGCGCTCCTCAGATGACCGCCTCCGGGGGCCCTCCACACGGTCGGGCTGGGCACGCACCAACGGAAGCGGGGCTTGCGCCAAAACGAATCAATCCCCTCGACCGGATGAATCCCCAGCCGATGCGGTCCGGGCCCGCTCGGGGGAGCTCGCCCCCGAAGGCAATCGCGCTCGCGTGGGCCGTGCTCCTCGTCGGGTCCGGGTTCGTGGGGCTCGCGGGAACGGCCGCGCTTGCCCCTCCCACCGGCGGGACGGCGTCGGGGGTTCGGCCGCTCGCCTCGGGCGTCCGCACGTTCGACGACGGCCTCGTCCGACTCACCTTCCTCGACCCGCTTCCCGGCTTCACCGTGACGTCGGACCAGGACCCCCGGGTCGCCTCGGTCCACTCCCTCGAGCGGATCGCCGAGGTCACCCCGACGGGGAACGTGAGCGCCTACGCCCCCCTGCAGAGCCCTAACGCGACCTGGTCCATCACCCCCTCCTCGGACGGGACCACCGTCTGGCTCAACGCGACGGCGCCCGTCGTGTTCACGCGGGGGGTCTGGGAGTCGGACGACGACCTTTCGTCCCGCTCGATCGGCCCGGGGAACGCGAACGTCTCGCTGACCTTCCACCTCAACGGCTCGACCGGGATCGCCCTCGACGCGGTGAGCTTCGACGTCGCCGTAACGAGCTGGCCCTGGATCGACTTCCGCGACTTCCTCGGGCTCGACCTCGGCACGACGGCGGTGACCGGGACCACCCTCTCCGCCGGGACCTCGCCGAACTCGCTCGTCGAGCTCGCGAACGCGAGCCGCCACCTCGTCTCGACCCTCTCTTGGGCCGCCTCGGCCTCCGTCGCCTACTCGGGCGGGGCCGGGTCGAACAGCACCGTCGGGACGTACCGGACCTTTTCGACCGACGAGAGCTCGTCGACCGTGCTCTTGCAGTTCGTGGCGCCGAGGGGCGGGTACGCCGACCTCGAATACGACCCGCTCGTCGAGCTCAACCTCAGCGCGTTCGCCCACCCGCTCCCGATCGCGCTCCCGGCCTGGGTGATCTCCTCCGGGGCCCTCGAGACGATCGCCGCGGCGGGCGTCGTCGTCGCCCTCCTCGCGGGGGTCGCCTACCGGAGCCGGTCGAAGCCCGCGCGGCGGGCGACGACGTCCCGCTCCGCCTGACCTTCGCCGCTCCCCTCCGCCGACGGTCCCAGGATCACGCCGTTGGCGAGGCGGGCGCCCCGGCAGGCTCCCCCAGCGACGGGGAGCCAGGGGCGAGCGTGGCCAGGAGCGGGCGGACGGCGAACGACGGATCGAGGACGAGCAGGAGCGCGAACCCCGCGAGCGCGACGTGCTGGAACCCCCAGTGGAACAGGAGGGCGGGGCCGAACGCCACCTCCGGCCGGAGCCCTCCGAGACTTGGACCCACACCGGCCGCGCCCAACAGTTCGTTGGCGAACCCCCCGAGCCCCGAGGAGCCGAGGCCGGGCGGCACGCCGATGCCCCAGGTCACGGCGGGGACCGTGAGCACCGCCCGAAGGAGCCTCGATCCTCCCCGACGGGCCGTCGAGGCGACGAACCTCGCGAGCTCTCCGGGGAAGAGCGCCGCCCCGATCGCCAGGAACGAGAGGAGCTGGTGCTCGAAGATCCAATGGTACCAGAGGGCCGCCGAGGCGGTCGCGGGGTCGATCGACCCCCACTCGACGAACATCGCGAGCGACCACGTCGTCCCGGCGATCAGGAGGACGAGGCGGAGGAGCGCCCCCACGGCGAACGCTCCCCCCCGGGGGGCCGCGATCGGGTTGGGGAGGTCGGTCCGTCGGAGAGCCCGCTCCTGGGCGAGGAGGCTCAGGTAGACGACGCCGAGCTGGAAGATCGGGAGGTACCAGTTCACCTGGTAGAGCGTCCCGACGGTGGTGCCGCTCGCCGCCGCCACGATCGCGAGCCCCGCCGCGGAGGTGCAGCTGGTGCAGCAGCAGGCCCCGAGGCTCGCGAGGGAGGCGACGCCCGGACCGGCCCCGGCGGCGATCCCGGCCATCGAGGCGCTCCCCGATTGGGCCCGGCGGCGGCGCCACCAGGCGACCACGACCTGGATCGAGGCGGCGCTCCCGAGCCCGGCCCCCAGCGCGACGAGGGCCATCGCGACGGTCGGCAGCCACGGGAGCTGGACGATCCCCCACGGCTGGACGATCAGCCCCTCCGGATAGAACCACCAGGTCGAGGCGCCCGGCACGCGGAGGATCTCGACGGTGTAGATCCCCTGCGTCGGCTCGAGCGAGAGCATCCCTCCCGCCGTCATCTCCCCCCAGGCGACCGCGAGCGCAACGAGCGCCGCGAACGCGCGCCACCGCCCGTGGACGCGCGCCCGGGTGGCGCGGAGCGTGAGCCACGGGACGGTCCGGCGGAGCCAACGGGGGACCGTCATCGTCCGACCCGGCGAAGGGTCCTTGATCACGGCCACCCGGCGGGGAGGGACCCGCCGTTCAAGACGGCTCGGAGCCGGGGGTCGCGGCCCGCCGAGGCCCCGTCCCCTGGGCCGGCCGTGGCGTAGGGCGGTGGACCCCCCGCGCCGACGGGAGGGCGGCGGTGACCACGTTGCCGACGAACAGGGCGAGGTACGGGGCGAGCACGCCGAGCGCCGAGTAGGCGGGGAGCTCGGCGAACACCGCGGGGAGGACCGCCGCGGCCGAGCCGACGAGCCCCCCGAACAGCCACATCCCCCATCGGGCCGTCGGGGCCGTCCTGGGCTCGGTCACCATGAAGAGCCCGAAGAAGATCGGGGTCGCCGCGAAGACGGAGGTCTCGAGGACCCCCGCCACCGCGCGGCCCCCGGCGAGGAGGTCGGCGATGAGCGCGACCGCGACGGCGTTCGCGACGAAGTAGGCGCCCCAGATCCTCCACGTGGGCCAGGCCTTCGACCACAGGATGAGGCCGAGCACCCCCACGAGCGCAGAGTCGGTCCACGTGGCACCGACGTGCCAGGGTTGCGGGAGCGCGAAGACGGTGGCGGCGACGAGGACCCCGGCGGCGGCCGGGTTGAAGATGGGATGGCTCGCGATCCGAAGGGCGTGGCGGAGGCCGACGGTGACGACCGCGACGGCGACGAGGGTGACGGAGACCGTCGTCGGCCAGAGGATCACCGTGAGGAAGAAGCCGTTGGCGAGGGCGGCATCCGGAATGCGGATCCGGGGGAACCGGGCCGCCTGGAAGCCGAGGTCCGCGAAGACCGCCACCGCGGGGAGCATGAGCAAAGGCTCGGCCGTGGCGAAATTGCGGAGCCCGTGCCCGTTCCATAGGAGCACGGCAAGAAAGATCCACACGAGCCGCACCGGCGGGAGGTGGCGCTTCCAGATCGTCCGCAGCCCCCGAACGATCGGGTTCGGTCCCTTCGGGGAAGGAGAACGCGTCGCGGGACCGTTCGCCCGTTGGAGGCCGGGCCCGTGCGCGGGCGTCCGGACGATCGGGCGGGCCAGAGCGGCCGAGGGGTTCGCGGGTCGAACGGGGGGGACCGGGAGGCCCGCATTCCCCGGCCCCGGCGACGGGGGCCGGGCCCGGGTCGCGGGGAAGGTCGGGAGGTTCGCTGCCCGGGGGGGCGATAGAGGAGGCGGGCGCGGTCCCGCGAGGGGCCCTGGAGGGATGGCCCGGCGGACGGACGGGGGATCGGGAGACGCCTTCATCGGTCCGGCCAGACCCTGGGACAGCCCCGCCGGGCGCGGGGTCAACGTCCCCGTGGGCCCGGCGATGGGTCGACGGTCCGCGGTCGAAAGCGGCGTCGCGCGAGGAGTCGGGAGCATGATCGCGGCCGCCGGGGCGGCGAGCGGTTCGGCGCCTCCGATCGTCGGCGGGGGGGATCGGGCGGATCGGACCCTCGAGGCATCGGCGATCTGGCCGAGCCGGTCGATCCATCCGCAGTGGGGGCAACGGTCCGCCGGCGGCATCGCGCCTCCGCAGTGACGGCAGAAGATCTGGGTGGGGAGACCGGGGGGATCCATCGGGCGCCTTAGCCTCCGTCGGAGCGCGAGGGAATCGGGTCGGGCTCGGTGGCGCGCCGCAGCAGATACAGGACGAGCGCGAAGCTCCCGAGGTACAGGAGGCCGGCGAGGCCGACCCAGGGGACCAACGGAACGAGGGCGAGGCCGGCCGGGGCGCCCGGGGCGACCAACCCCACGAGGGCGAGATAGGCCGGGGCGCACGCCGGGCAGCCCGTGATGAGGCCGAACGGCGACCAGACCATCGCGGAGGCGATCCGGCTCCTCCAGGGACGATCGATCGGGCGGGGGCATTCCGAGGTGGCCCGCGCCGCGAACAGCCGAAGCGTGGCGGAGCCGAGGACGGCGAGGAGGCCGAGCACCGTCAGGAGCTCGGCGTCGAGCGTCCCGAAGAGCCCGATCCGCGGGAGGTAGATCGTGAGGCTCGGCCAGGCGCCGAACGGCGAGTAGACCGTCGTCGCCCCCAGTTGGACCGGCGCCCCGGCGAGGGTCGCCCGACTGAGCTGGAAGGTGTTCGTCAGGAAGAGCGCCGCGACGAGCGAACCGATCCAGACCGAGTGGAACGCGAGGCGGGGTCCTCGGGTGGAGAGCGCCCGGCCTAACGGGATCCGCAGGGGCCAGAGGACGAAGACCGCCAGGGTCGCGACGAACACGCCGAACAAGACGACCCCGACGTCCGACCAGAGGCCCGCGTAGTTCCTGATCCCGAGGAGCGGCGGGGCGACCCAGTACTCGGCGAGGACGAGGAACTCGTAGAGCAGCACCCGCCGCCCGAGGGGGGTCGGGATTCCGACGCGGTCCGCGACCTCGGCTCGCTCAGGTCCCCTCCCTTCCGAGCTCGCTCCGGGCATGTCGATCGCTCAGCGGACCGGTCCGGCGGGAGGCCTCGGCGGTGCGGCACGTCCCCCGGTCGTCGGTCGGGGTGTCGCGGCGGTCCGCGGCGTGGCCCGGGCGGCCCCGCTGGCCCTGGCGGGAGGGTCCGATGGTGTCGCCGTCGACGTCGCACGCGGTCGCCCAGTGGACGCGTGGCGACGTCGCGCGAGCATGAGGAGCCCGGTGGCGGCGACGACGCCGATGAAGATGAGCGCGGCCTTGTCCGGGTCGGCGACCCCTCGGAACGAGAACGGGGGTGGACCGCCGAGGCGGCCCGGCGAGGAGGCCGGCGTGACCGAGAGGTTGAGCCAGACGGTCGCGTTGACGACCGTCCCGAGGCTGTCGTTCGTCACGACGACGATCCGATACTCCCCGAGCTTGGTGAACGAGTGGCTCGTGGCGTTCCCCGCGCGGGTGCTCGAGCCGTCCCCGAAATCCCAGAGGGGGAGCGCGGCGAACTGCCCGCTGCCGCCGGAGGTGTGCAGGGTAAAGGCGACGATGACGGGAGGGAGCCGGGAGGTTGGAGGGGCGAACTGGATCGCCACGGCGAGGTCGGGGTTCACCTGGAACGGCAGGGAGGCCGTGACGAGCTGGCCGAGGGAGTCGGTCGCGGTCGCCTGGAGCTCGATCGCCCCTGTCGCGTTGGCGGGGTAGGTGTGGTTCACGAGGGCCCCCGTCGAGCTCGTCCCATCGCCCCACGACCAGCTGACGACGCCGTACCGGCCGCTGCCCCCGAGGATCGAGGCCGCCGCCGTGACCGAGAACGGAGGGTCGGAGGCGGAGCGGTTCGCGACGAGCGTCATCTCGAGGGGATCGACCCGGACCACGGTCCGGTTCGTCCCGCGGTTGCCGGCGGAATCGGAGGCCGAGACGGTGACGGTGTACGTGCCGACCCCGGCGAACTGGTGGGAGACCGTGGCCCCGCTGCCTGTCGTTCCGTCCCCGAAGTTCCACGAGATGTTCTCGCCGAGGCCGCTTCCCGCCTCGATCGAGGCCGAGGCGTTGACCCTGAGCGGGGTGCCGCCGTCCCTCGGGGTGGCGAGGGGGAAGATCGTGAGGGTCCCGTTCGCCGCGGCCGCGGCGCCCGCGAGGCCGCCGACCGGGAGCTCGTCCCCGCCGCCACCGCCCCCGCCGATCGTCGGCGCGACGAGGGGGAGGTTCAAGGCCGCCGAGCCGACGTGGCCCGCGGCGTCGCTCACGAAGAGATTGACCTCGTAGGACCCGGTGAGATTGAACTGGTGGGCCGGCGACGGCCCGACGCCGGTCGATCCGTCGCCGAAGACCCAGAGGTAGGAGTACGGGGCGACCCCTCCCTGGGGGGTCGCCGAGAGCTGGACGATGATGGGGGCCGAGCCGTTCGGGGGGTTCGCGGCGATCGAGACCGGGAAGTAGCCGAGCGGGGGGGAGGCGGTGACCGACGCCAGGGCATGGACCGACGCGCCCGACGCGTCCCGCACGGTGCCGACGATCCCGTAGACCCCGGGGGAGGCGAAGACGTGCTGGGAGAGGTTGGCGGTCGGACTCGGCGTGCCGTCCCCGAACGACCAGGAGAACGTGTACGGCGGCGCGCCGCCGTGCGCCACCAGGCCGAGGGCGCTTGTCAGGGGGGCCACGCCGGCCCCCGGGGCGACGGTAATGACGGCCCGGAGCGGATCGGACGAGTTGACCAGGATCTTGACGCTGCTGACCGCGACCATCCCCTTTGCGTCGGTGACGCGGTACTGGGCGTCGTAGTCCCCGCCGAGGGCGTAGGTGTGGGCGGTCGTCAGGCCGAAGCCGAGCGGGCTGCCGTCGCCGAAATCCCAGGTCGAGTTGTACGGCGCGGTCCCGGCGCTCGGCGTCCCGGTGAAGCTGACCGTGAGGGGCACCCGACCCGCACTCACGTTCGAGATGGCCGAGGCCTTCGGGAGCGGCACCGCCGGGATCACGTTGAGGACCCAGGCCTGCTGGCCGCCGTGGCCCGGGCCGCACTGGATCGTGCACCAGAGGTGCTGGTGGTGGTAGACGGCTAGCGGGGCGACGAAGCTCCCGGGCGTCCAGCTCCCGACCGGCGCGGCGAGGGAGAGGAGCTGCTGGCCCGTCGCGTTGATCTCGACCCCCAGGCCGTGGTAGGCCGTTCCCCCGACGGCGGCGTTCGGCGAGAGGCTCGTCGCGTTGACGTGGACCGTCCATCCCTCGAAGACGTTCCAGGCGAGGGATTCGTTGGCGCCGGTCGTCGAGTCCACGATCCAGAAGCCGTAGTCGTAGAGGGTGACCGTGAACCACTGGGTTCCCGAGGTCGCCGGTCCCACGGCGGGCCCCAGGAGGCCCCCAGGACACCCCACCGCGCCGGGCAGTCCGCAGCGGACCGGGGCGGGCGAGAGGGTGCCGTAGCCGGAGAAGACGAGCATCGCCGAGAACAGGACGAGGAGCGCCGCGCGGGCCGCCGCGATCCGGGGGGGGTTCGACCCCGACGTCCGATCGAACCGAGGACGCATCGCGTGCGTCCATGGGTCGAAGGTTACTCTCTCGTTTTGGTGCGGTCCCCGAAACGGTTGGTTCAAACTCCCTCCTACGTTTTCGACGTCGGGAGCGGTCGAGGTTCCGACCCCGTGCCTCCCCTCACCGCAGGGCCACGGCCTGGACCGGCGAAGGATCCGGTTCGACGACCACGGCCGTCCCGTAGGCGAGGACCTCCGTCATCGAGCTCCCCATCTCCGACGTGTCGAAGCCGACGGAGAGGACGGCGTTGGCGCCGAGGCCGGTCGCATGGGCCGCGAGCCGCTCCATCGCCGCGTGGCGGACCTGCTCGAGGAGACGGGTGTAGACCTTGATCTCGCCGCCACCCCAGGCCCGGAAGAACGCCCAGATGTTCTGGCCCAATCCCCGGGATCGCACGATCAGGCCGAACGTCGTGCCGATCACGCGCGTCACCCGGTAGCCAGACAGAAAGGGGGTGGTCACGATCGGGATACCGGTCGGGGGGGCGAACGGTTCGGCGCTCGGTCGGGGGGCCGACACGTCCGGGACCATCATCCGGGAAACTTAGCGTCCTCTCTCGGGGGCCCCCGAACCCTCTTCCGAGAGCGATAAAGCTCCCCGCCGCGAGATCCGACCGGCGAGCCGAAGGCCCATCTCACCATGTGCGGGAACTCGTTCCGCCAGAACGCGCCTCCGTGCGACCCCGCCCGCCGGACCATCCGGACCTCCGCCCCGGCCGTTTGCAGCGCCTGGGCCCAACGCTCCGCCTGTTCGAGGAAGAACGGCTCGCGGGTCCCCGCAACCAGGTAGGCGCGGGGCAGGGCCGGGGGCATCGCGTGGGGAGGGTGGTAGCCTGCGCCCGGCGAGGCGCACAGGACCACCCCATAGACCTCGGGGTGCCGGACTCCTAGGGCGAGGGCCAACTCCCCTCCCGCCGAGGCGCCGAACACCGCGGTTCGCTCCCGAGGCAGGGAGGTGCCCCACCGGCCCCGGACCCATCGGCGGACGTCCTCGACGAAGAACGTCTCATGCGACTCGAACTGGGCCGGGGCGAGACCTAGGGAGTACTCGTGCAATCGCTCGGTTTCGTCGGGGGCCGCGTGCACCCCGACGATCAGGGTGGACGCCAGGTCGGCGCGATCGACCGTCGCACCCCAGGAGGCCGTGCCCTGCCCGTCCGCCGCATAGATGACGGCGTCGGGCGGGGCGCCCGGCACATAGACCGTGACCTTCCGATCGTCATCGTAGGGGAACGTCTCGACAACGACGCTTCCGGGGAGGGGTCGGCGGACCGCGATGGATCGCCCATGGCGGCGAGGTCTGACGGGGGCAGGCGATCGTCCCGTGCTGGCGGTCTTGCTTTGGATCGCCACCGTACCTCCCCCGCCGGGATCGGCCGAGAACGAAAAGATCGCGGTCCGCCTCGCGACCGGGGGTCCGGCGGCTTCTCGGATCGCCCTGGGCCGGGACGGATTCGAACCGCCGATCTCCGCGTTGTAAGCGCGACGTCCTAACCGCTGGACCACCGGCCCGTAGGCAGGACCGGGCCTCGGGTCATCTCGCTATCGGTCGCCGCCTTCGTCCGGGCCGGGGACCCGATGGCGCAGGTGGACCGCGAGGCCCTTCGACAGCTCCTGCATCATCCGCCCGCTCATCTCGGCCTCCCCGACGGCGAGCAGCGATCCCCCGCGGACCAGGCAGACGGCGTCCCCCGCCCGGATCAGCGGGTCGGCATGCTCCACGCCCGGGACGAAGAGGTCCCCCTTCATCGGGACGTCGGCCCGGACCTCGACCTCCAGCGCCCGGACCGTCTGGAGCCTTACCCCGCCGGCGACGGTCAGCTGGAAGAGGCCGCGGCTCTCCTGCCACGTGGCGAGGTCCCGACCCCCCCCGTCCGTGATCCGCTGGAACCACGGACGGCCGTGGAGGCGGACCGGGGGACGGAACAGCGCCTCGGCAGCCGGGCGACCGAACTGGAGCGCCGCGAGGCTTTCGAGCTCCTCCCGGACCGTGGCGAGCGCTCCGCCCGCTACGGCGGTCGAGCCGCTCAGCGCTTCCGTCGCCGCGGCCCGCAGCGAGCGGAGCGCCTCGGCCGAGGTCGTTCGGTCGTCGGCCAAGGTCCGGATCCGGTCGGGGGCCGCGCCGAACGTCTCCTCGAGGAACCCGTACTCTCGGGGATCGAGGTGGACGAGGATCCGGCGGTACGGCGCGCCCTTCAGGAGGTGGGCGAGCGCCGTCCGAACCCAGCCGCGCTCCTCCTCGTCCCAATCCCCCGTGACCGGGATATCGTAGTGCCGTGCCGGGGGGAGGTCCTCGATCTCCCGGGGAACGAGGCCGAGCGGCGAGGTCACCGAGACCACGTGGAGCCGAGGGAGGTTCGGGAGCCCCTCGAGGGCCCGGGCGAGCCGACGGTGGGAGCGGGAATTGCGGTACGGTTTCGTCTTCGAACAGGGCACGAGGAGCAGCACCTGCTTCGAGGGGGGGGGACGGTAGCGCTCGAGGAACCTCGCCCGGAACCGGCGGACCTCCGGCCTCCGGTGGGACTCCTTGAGGACGTAGCCCCGGATCCCCGCCCCCGTGACCGGGCTCCGTTCCTCGAGGAGCGCGCCGGCAAGCCGGTCGGCCTGGCGGAGCATCACGGAGAGGGCGGGGTCGGACGCCGTGCGCGCCTCCACGAGCTCTCGGAGCCGGCCGGTCCGGATCGCCGTCCGGACGAGGCGGAGCTCCCGGGAGAGCTCGTCCTCGGCATGCTCGCCCCCGGAGCGCGGCGCGCCGGATCGGCACGCCGAACAGTCGCAGAGCCCTTCGAGGGCCGCCGCCTCTGGGTCGATCTCGCCGAGGGCGCTCGTGATGAGCCGGTCCTCCGAGGCCTGCCAGAGCGTCTCGGTCGAGTCCACGAGATCGACCCCGAGGTAGGCGAGCAGGGCGAGCCGGTTCGGCAGCGCGACCCGCGGCGCCCAGAGGATCGGCTCGGCCCCGAGGCGCTCGCGGAGCTCGGCGACCGCTCGGAC
>DASYZN010000114.1:0-3802 GCA_035946105.1 Thermoplasmata archaeon
TGGGTGCCGACCTCGTCGCCTTTTCAGGTCACAAGATGCTCGGCCCCACGGGCATCGGCGTCCTCTGGGGCCGGCGGGAGCTCCTCGACCAAATGCCGCCGGCCATGGGCGGAGGGGAAATGATCCGAGAGGTCCACCAGGAAAAGGTCGATTTCCGGGAGCCGCCGGGGCGGTTCGAGGCGGGCACCCCGAACGTTTCGGGGGCGATCGGCCTGGCGGCCGCAATCGACTACCTAGAGAGGATCGGCTCCGAAGAGATCGCCTCGCATGGGCGCAGCCTGCTGGCCTACGCGTTCCGTGAGGCCCAGGGGCGATTCGGCGACCGATTGCGGATCGTCGGCCCTCCCGGGACCGTCGACCGAGAGGCCGTCTTCTCCTTCGCGCTCGCGGGGGTCCATCCGCACGATGTCTCGACGATCCTCGACCTCGAGGGGGTGGCGATCCGTAGCGGGCACCATTGTGCCCAACCGCTCATGGAGCGTCTCGGCGTGCCGGCCCTCTCAAGGGCGAGTCCGTACCTCTACAACACCCCCGAGGAGCTCGATCGGATGTTCGACGCCCTTGCGAATGTCGAAACCGTCTTCGGACGCGCGGGCGTTCCCGCCTGATCGGGGTGTCGCGCGACCAAGGACAACCGAGGCATACGACCGCACGGCTCACGGGGAGAGCGCCCGTGTCGCGCTGGAGACGACCCACCATTTAAATACCGTTAGGTGATGGAATTACCAGAGAGGAGTTCAGATGACGCCGGCGAGCTCGGAGGTCGTACCCCTTGACTATACCCGTTACGATTTCAAGAACCCCGAGACCTACCTGGTCCGGACCGCCCGCGGCCTCACCCGGGAGATCGTCGAGCAGATCTCCGATCTCAAGCACGAGCCGGAGTGGATGCGGGAGTACCGGCTGCGGGCCTACCAGCACTTCCTCGACCGCCCGATGCCGGACTGGGGACCGTCCCTCGACGAGATCGATTTCGAGGCGTACACCTACTACGCGAACCCGCTCGCGGAGGGGGACACGAAGAAGAGCTGGGACGATCTCCCGGCCGACATCAAGAACACGTTCGAGAAGCTCGGCATCCCGAAGGCCGAGCGGGAATACTTCGGGGGGGTCGGCGCGCAGTACGATAGCGGGACCGTCTACCACAAGATCCGCGAGGACCTCTCGAAGAAGGGCGTCATCTTCTGCGATACGGATACCGCCGTCCAGAAGTACCCCGAGATCGTCCAGAAGTACTTCGGCAAGATCGTCCCGTACAACGACAACAAGTTCTCGGCCCTGAACAGTGCGGTCTGGTCGGGCGGCAGCTTCGTCTACGTCCCGCCCGGGGTCGACGCGGGCATCCCGCTGCAGGCCTACTTCAGGATCAACGCGAAGAACGTCGGGCAGTTCGAGCGGACCCTGATCATCGGCGACCGGGGCTCGAAGCTCCACTATATCGAGGGCTGCACGGCCCCGATCTACTCGACCGACTCACTCCACGCGGCTGTCGTCGAGGTCGTGGGCGAGCCGTACGCGAAGGTCCGGTACACCACGGTCCAGAACTGGTCGAAGAACGTCTACAACCTCGTGACGAAGCGGGCGGTCGCCTACGAGAACGCCCTCATCGAGTGGGTCGACGGCAACATGGGCAGCAAGATCACGATGAAGTACCCCTCCGTCTACCTCAAGGGCCGCGGGGCGCGGGCCGACATCCTCTCGGTGGCGTTCGCCTCGGAGGGGCAGATCATCGACAGCGGCGCGAAGGCGGTCCATTCCGCGCCCGACACCTCGAGCAAGATCGTCTCGAAGTCCATCGCGATCCGGGGGGGCCGGACGAGCTATCGCGGGCTGCTGCACGTCGCCAAGGGCGCCACCGGCGTCAAGGCGGCCGTCCGATGCGACGCGCTCCTGCCCGACGACCTGAGCCGTTCGGACACCTACCCGTACAACGAAATCCACGAGGAGGACGCCACGATCACCCACGAGGCGGTGGTCGGGAAGATCGGGGAGGAGCAGATCTTCTACCTGATGAGCCGCGGACTCAACGAGTCCGACGCGATCCACCTCATCCTGATGGGCTTCCTCGCCGAGTTCGCGAAGGAGCTGCCCGTCGACTACGCCCTCGAGCTGAACCGACTGATCCAGCTCGAGATGACCGGCGCCGTCGGCTAGGGGGCCGGGCGGGCGACGGGGCGGCCCGTCGGGACCATCGGGAGGCTCGAGTGGCTCTTCATCAGGTCGACCGCCGCCAGGAGGACGTCGTACTGCACGTTGACGACGGCGGCGAGCGTCGCCGCCGATAGGTCGGGATCGGTCGCCGCCCCCTGCGCGAGGGCGCCGACGTCCCTCAGGAGGTCGACGGCCGTCCGTCGGCTCCCGTCGGAGTTCATCGGCCCCTGCGCGTCGGAGAGTCGGGACTCGAGCTGGACGAGCGCTTCCCGATGCTCCGCCAATACCGAGAGCAATCGCTCCCGCGACCAGCGGGCGGGGTCCAGGACGAGCGGCATCGATGATCACCTCAGCTTCTGGTCGAACCGCCAGTCCGGCTCGGCCTCCGTGCCGAGGAGCTCGAGCTTCGGCAGGGTCGGGTAGGCCCCTTCGCGCCATTCGATCGGCCGGCCGTCCCAACGCGCGGAGAGGAACGGGTAGGCGAGCTCTCGCAGGCCCCCGATCGGCGACCGCTCGAGGACGTGGGAGAGGAACCCCTCGCCGATCATTCGGACCGCCTCGTCCCTGGGAAGGCCCCGGGACTCGAGGTAGAAGACCTTCTCGGGATCCACCGGCGCGACGGAGGAGGAGTGGGTCGCCTTCACGTCGCGGCAGAGGATCTCGAGGATCGGGATCGTGTCCGACCGGGCCCCGCGGGAGAGGAGCATCGCGTGCTCGGAGAGGTAGCTAATCGTCCGTCGCGCCTCCTTCTCGATGCGGACCAGGCCCCGGCTCATCCCGCGGGCCTGGTCGCGGAACACCCCGCGGGTGATCGATTGGCCGTGGGTGTCGGTCCCGATGTGGGTGATGTCCACGGCCGAGTCGTAGGCCTGCTCCCCCGCGCCGTAGAACGTCTGTAGGTCGGAGACGTCGGACCCGTTCCCCTCGAGGAAGGTCCGGTTGCGCGCGCGGGTGCGGAACCCGCCGAACCCGGCCCAGACCCAGGCCAGGCGGGCCTTCGGGCCGACCGTCGCGTGCCGATCGTAGATCGAGACCGTGCGTAGGCCCGGGGCATGGAGGGTCAGCTGGGCGACCCGGGCGCGCGCCCCGACCTCGAGGTCGGTGGTGGAGGCGAAGAGGTTCTGCCGGGCGGGCGGCGCCCCCCCCGTCGAGTAGAGCTCCTCGCTCAGGAGCAGATGGGCGCCCGATCCGGCGCGGATCGATCGGCGGACGGAGAGCGCTTCGTCGGGCCGGGAGAGCACGGTGATCTCCTGGACCGACACGGCCTTCGGGCAGTCGGAAGGGATCTCGAGTCGGTAGCCCCGGTTGAACGTCGCGAGGGCGAGGGCCGTCAACCGGTCCTTCGGATCCTCGATCCCCCGCAGGAAGCCGCTCGGCCCGGCCCCGCCGGGGCGCCACGCCTCCGGCAGAGTGGCGAGCGTCACCCCGGCTGACCGGAGCGCCTCGGGCAGGTGGGTCCTCGTCCCCGAGGCATCGTGGATCACCTGGAGGGTGTTCGGGTCCGGTGGGGAGACCGGGACGGGAGGGCCGCGGGACCGGGGGTCGATGCCCGCGAGGTCGACGCCCGCAAAGTAGCCGTACTTCCGGTACAGGGGATTCGGTTCGAGCGCGAGCTCGCGGTACGATCGGGCGGCCCGCTCCCGACGCTCGG
>DASYZN010000115.1:0-4367 GCA_035946105.1 Thermoplasmata archaeon
CGAAGGTCAGCTTGTCGAGGTCCGGCACGACCTTCACCAGGACCACGATCGTCATCAGACCCGTTCCCCGACGCTCGCCGGGGCGCCGCCGGCTCCCCGAGCCGGCGGGGGGACGTCCCGTCGGGCGGGGGGAAGCGGTCCCTCCCCTTGAGAGGACCTCGGACACCGAGGGCCGATATGAGCCCTCCAGAGGGCCGTGCGGGGTCCGGGTCGAACGGGCTCCCGAAGACCCTTGGGCCCGCGAGGAGGACCGATCCCGTCGAAACGGACCGGGTTCCTAGAGCCTGCGGGTACGCGCTCCGCTACGGCGGAAGCCCTCGGCGTCGCTTCCAGAGGGCCGCGAGCGATACGGATCCGGCTCCGGTCCCGATGAGGAGCACGAGCGCGAACGGGAACATTCCGGCGGCGCCGTGGGAGTTCCCGGAGGTTCGAGCCGAGGTCGGGGGGAGCGTCGGGAGCGCGTTGGGCGGGGCCCCCGTCGAGAGAGGAGCCGCGCTCGGAGAGGTGCTCGTTGGGACCGGGGCCGCCGGATCCGACGATTGGCTCGGGGAGGAGCCGCCGACCGCCGATCCATCGGACCGGCCCGCGCCCTGGTCGCCTCCCTCACCGTCGCCCCCTCCGTGCATCCGTTCCTGCCAGAACCCGACGAGGGCCGAACGGTCGAACCGCTCCCACTCGTCGCCGATGACGATCCAGCCCGAGGTCGCGCCACCGAACAGGTCCGAGCCGATGGCGCTCGCGAAGAGTCCGTTGTCGAACTCGAACGGACCCTGGAAGTCGAGATCGATCGCGGTCGCGCTGACGTTCATCGGCAGGGTCACGTTGCCGAGATCCCGGCCCCGGACGGACTCGTTGCCCGAGCGGTTGACGGATCCCGAGCTGTTCCAGCCGGTCTCGTGGTCCCAGCTGCGGAACGTCCCGGACGAGGAAGAGGTGTCGTTCCAACTGCCGATCGCCGAGAAGGCGCTCGTCGAGTTCCAGGTCGCATTGGCGGAGAGCGTCCACGGGATGAGGCCGAGGGCCGGGGTGAACTGGATCGCGAGGCTCGATTGGCGGGAGAAGTTCTGGGACTGGGAGACCGAGCGGTTCCCGGCGGTGAAGTTCGCCTGTTCCGAAAGGGTCTGCAGGCTCCGGGCGGAGATGTTGAGGATCCCCAAGGCCGAGACGGCGCTGCCGTTCTCGTAGACCGAGGCGGCGGTCGTCAGGTTGAGGAACTGGACCGCGTGGCTGGCCCCTTGCAGGGAGACAACCTCACGGAACTGGGGCATGGAGCAGTTGGGTGAGCAGACCACCAGTCGGAACTGCGCCAGGAGAGACCGAGCGCCCTCCAGTTGGGTCGTGGTCTTGCTCGTGTTCGTCGCCGTGATGTTGTACTGGGCGGAGAGGGAGCTCGTCAGGTTGATCGTCGACTGGAACCCGTCGTCCGATCGGTTCCCGCTCCAGATGAACCACTTCTGGGCCGAGAAGCTCCAGTGCTGAGGAGGGTTCGGCACGGTCGGCGGCGTGGAGGCCTGAGCCCCCACGACGGGGAGCAGCAGGCCGACGAGAACGAGCGACGTCAGGACGAGCGGTCGAATCCCCTTCATCATCAGCGAACCCCGGACCCGAATCATCGGGCGTTGGGGGGACCCGGTCTCGGATATTTATACACATGCGTGCGGGGTGGGAAGTGATCGGCGGACCTCTCGAGCCTGGGCCCGAACGGCACTCGAATAGGCCCGCGGACCCGAACCGAGGGAGCCGCCTCGGGACCTCCCCGGCCTACCTCGAAATCGGGGACCGTTCCCCGTCCCCGGGGTCGCGTCGTCTGGCATTGTCTCCTAATACTGGTCCGGCAACTGACTAATGGGATTCATGGCAACCCCCCGACGCCGAACGCTCGGAGCGACGATCCGGGTGACCTCGGTCCTCCTCCTCGCCCTGGTCGTTTCGAACTCTCCCGGCTTGCTCGGGCCATCTCCCGCTCCTTCGGGCGCACCGGTGCACCCGACCGTCGATACCGGGTCGTCCCGACTCACGGCCGAGGTGGGCTCGCTCCAGATACCGATCCTCGGTTCCTTCGCGCCCCCCGGCTCCGAACGGCCGTATTCGGGGGAGATGTTCGTCCTCCTGAGCCTCCGGCCCGGGAACGCCACGGCGCTCGGGGAGCTCCTGACGGCGCTCAACGATCCGGGATCCCCCTCGTTCCGGCACTTTCTCACCCGGGCCCAATTCGCCGACGCGTTCGCCCCTTCCGTGGGACGCTACGACGCGATCGCCTCGTACCTCTCCGAGCAGCCCGGCCTCCGGGTCACGACGTTCGCGGACCGACTGTCGATCGGACTCGACGGCCCGTCGTCGCGCATAGGAGCCCTCTTCGGGACCGAGATCGTCCGAACCCCCCTTAGCTCGGGATCCGATTACGCTCCGGCGGGACCGCCCACCCTTCCGGGTTGGTTTTCGGGATCGGTCCTCCAGGTCGCGGGCCTGAGCGGGGAATCCACCCGAGGCCTCGCGAGTCTGGGCTCCGTCGTCGGTGGGGGCCCGTCATCCCCTCCGACTCCCTTGGGGACGGGCTATCTCGCCCCCGTGACGAACGGAGGGGTCCAGTACGAGTACGCCCCGGACTTCCAGGTGGCGTACGACGAGGCGAGCCTCCTCAACCGGACGTTCCCGACCCAGGAGGTGGTCGCGACGATCCTCTGGTCCGGCAACGATTCCAATCGAACGGCGGTCGCCCCCTTCGTCCCCGCCGACGTGAACGACTTCTTCAACGAGACCCTCCCCTCGGCCGAGCCCCATCCGAAGATCTTCGGGGCGCCGATCAACGGAGCTCCCCACCCCGGCAAGTCGGCCGGCCGGGACGTGACCGGGGCGAACGTCGAGAACACCCTCGATCTCGAGATGGTCGGCAGCCTCGCTCCCGGGGCGCAGATCGTGAACGTGTACGGCCCCAACAACACCTTTGCGCAGCTCGACGCCGCGTTCGCCTACGTCCTCAACCCGAACGCCTCCTTCCCCCAGCTGAACAACGTCTCGGTGATCTCGAACTCCTGGGGGGGGACCGACCACAACGACTCGGCGTGGTACACCGACCTTCAGGAGGCCGAGGTCCGGGGGATCACGGTGCTCGCCGCTAGCGGGGATTCCGCGGACAACCCCACGAGCCCGAAGCGGCTTGGCGGCCCGGACGGTCTCGCCTTCCCGTCGACGGCGGCCTTCCGGACGTTCGGGGCGACCGCCATCGGCGGCACCACGACGACCCTGTCGAGCGCGCTCCACCTCGCAAGCCAGTCGGCCTGGAACGATTCCCTCGGCAAGGTCGGGACCACGGGCGGGATCAGCAAGGTCTTCCGGGAACCCTCGTGGCAGAACGCGAGCCTCGCGAATGCGACCCTGCTGGGCCGGGGACGCGGGGCGCCGGACGGCGCGGGGCTTGCGAACAACACGCTCATCACCGTGACGATCGGCTCGACCGAGTACCGCGCGAACAACGCGACCCTCGGGGGATCGTTCGAATTCGCCTCGGGGACCAGCGTCGCGAGCCCGCTCTGGGCGGGCGCCGTGGCCGAGATCGACGCCGTGCTCAAGAGGGCGGGGGAGGCGAACGTCGGATTCCTCGACCCGCTCCTCTACTCGCTCGGGACCTCCCAGTTCACGAAGCCGGTCAATCGGACGAACGTCACCTTCTCCTTCTCGGGGGCCTACAACGCGTCGCTCCCCTCGCTCCCGTTCTTCGACGTCACGAAGGGACGGACGTTCGGCAACAGCTCCCAGACCTCCTACGATCTCGTCACGGGATGGGGCGCCCCGGACATCTACAACCTCTCGACGTTCGCCTTCGCGGGATCGATCAACCGCACGTTCCTCCCGACGGTCGGACCCCTCCTCGGCGTGGAGACGAACTTCAGCCTCTCGAAGCTCACCGTCTCCTCCTCCCTGTGCTCGACGAGCCCCTGCAGCACGAACGCCACGATCCAGCAGAACCTCTTCGTCGCCAATGCGCTGGGGGCGCCCCTCTACTGGGTCGAGAACCTCGTCACGGCCACCGGCTCCTCGAGCGCCGGCTGGAAGCTCAAGGACACCGCGTGGGTGAACTACCCGTTCTACGGCCTTTACCCGTCGCTGACGGTGACCGAGGCGTACCAGGCCGCCGCCAGCCCGGTGCCCCTGCCGGCGACCCTGGTGCTCACCTCGACCCTGGTCAATGCGACCTCGCTCGACCACCAGTCGATCTCCTTCCAGGTGAACGGCCAGACGATCTCGCTCCCGGTCCCGGGCGGGGCGTTCATCCTCGGGGCGTACAACCACACCTACTCCTGGTGGGGGAAGAACTACACGAACGGCCCGTTGCCCTCGAGCCCATCTCCCCCCGGGGGCCTCGCCCC
>DASYZN010000116.1:0-4207 GCA_035946105.1 Thermoplasmata archaeon
GGACCCTCGGCTCCGGTCGTATCGCTCCCTCGGAACCCGCGAACCCCTTAAGGCCCACCGGATTCGAGGCCGCGTGCTCGAAGGGCTCGCCGTACCCGTCCCGACCCTCTTCGACGGCAGCGGCGCCGTCGATCCGTCGAAGAACTCCCGGTTCACCCGGCAGCTCTGCGATGCCGGGGTCGACCACCTCTTCGCCCTCGGATCCCTCGGGGAGTTCCCGAGCCTGACCGACCCGGAGCGACCCGTTCTATTGGAGTCGATCATCGAGAGCCTGACGAGGATGGCCGACGCCTGGGTCGGCTGCGGGGCCCCGTCGACCGCGCAGGCGATCCAACGGGCCGTGGAAGCCGAGGAGCTCGGGGCGGAGGCGCTCGTCCTCGTCCCGCCGTACTACCTACGGCCGACCCTCGCCTCGGTGGCGAAGTACTACCGGGAGGTCCGCAGCGCGACGAAGATGCCGATGCTCGCCTACAACATCCCCTCGCTAGTCGGCTATGCCCTCCCGCCGTCGCTCGTCCACGAGCTCGCGAAGGACCACGTCCTCGTGGGGATCAAGGACACCTCGGGATCGATCGAGAGCGTACGCGGGTTCCTGACGAACGCCCCCAAGGGCTTCGCCGTCTTCCCGGGGGACGACGCCCTCGTCCTCGACTCGATGCGCGCGGGGGCCAGCGGGGCCGTCATGGGCACGGGGAACATCGTCCCCCGCCTCGCGAAGGCCCTGGTGGCGAGCGCCCGCCAGGGCGAGGACGAGAAGGCCGCGGAGCTCCAGGCGCTCGTCGACTCGCTGGTCGAGGTCACCCGCGCCGGCCCGTTCCCGAGCACCGACAAGTTCCTCTCCGGACGCCTTCGGGGGGCCGAGGTCGGCTACCGGGCTCCCTACGATCCCCTCACGCCGGAGGAGGAGGGCCGCGTGCTCGCGCGGCTCGCCCCGCTCGAACCGAAGCTGCGGCCCTACCTGTAGGCCGGGTCGAACGGATGCGCGCGCTCGTCGTCCGGCCCCCGACCCCGGGAGCCGTCCTCACCGACGTCCCCCGGCCGGACCCCGGCAAGGGCGAGGTCGAGGTCCTGGTCCTCGAAGGGGGGGTCTGCGGGACCGACCGGGACATCGTCGAAGGGCGGTACGGGACCCCGCCGACGGGTCGGCCGGAGCTCGTGCTCGGCCACGAGAACCTCGGTCGGGTGGGCCGCGTGGGGCCGGGGGTGTCCGGTTGGGCGCCGGGCGAGCTCGTCGTCGCGACGGTCCGTCGAGGCTGCGGGGCGTGCCGGTTCTGCCGGTCGAACCGATCCGATTTCTGCGCCACGGGCCGGTTCACCGAACGCGGGATCCGGGGTCGGGACGGCTACCTGGCCGAGAGCTACGTCGACGTCCCGGACTATCTGGTCCACGTCCCCGAGGCGCTGCGATCGACGGCCGTGCTGCTCGAACCGCTCAGCGTCGTCGAGAAGGCGCTCGCCGAGGGGGCGATCGTCCTCAACCGGAGGGAGCCGACCCGCGATCCGCCGACGGGGCCGTCGAGGGCGCTCGTCGCCGGGACCGGGGCCATCGGGATGCTCGCCGCCTTCCGGCTGCGATCGGACGGCTGGCAGGTGGTCGGGATCGATCGGCACGGCTCCGACACGCCCGCCGCCGGATTGCTCGCCGAGATCGGGGCGACCCACGTCGACGTCTCCCAGGGGCTCGGCGACCTGACCGGGGCGGGCTTCGACCTGATCGTCGAAGCCGGCGGCTCCGCCACCCTCGATTTCGCCTTGCTCCCCTGCCTCGGGCCGAACGGCGCCCTCGTCCTCACGGGGATCCCCGAGGCCGACGCCCCGCCGTTCGCGGTCCCGGGGGGCTCCCTCCTGAGGGACCTCGTCCTCGGCAATCAGGCGGTCGTGGGGTCGGTCAACGCGAACCGGACGTTCTTCGAGCAGGGCGTGCGCGACCTCGGGCGGTTCCGAGAGGAGTTCGGCAGCGCGGCCGCCCGGATCATCGGGAGCCGGGTCCCCGTCGAGGAGTTCGGCCCGGTCCTCGCCGACCGGGGGTCCGGGACGATCAAGACGGTCCTCACCTTCGCCGACTAGGATCGGCTCGCTCCGAAACGTCTTATAGCGTGCCTTTCTCCGACGGCCCTCCGAGGTCCCGATGGGTATCTGGCAAGGCCGGTCGCGGAGAAAGCCGACGGGCGGTCGGCTCCGCCCGATCCGCAAGAAGCGGCGGTTCGAGATCGCCCGGGAGCTCCAGCACGCGACGATCGGCGGCGGGACGGTCAAGAAGTACCGCGTCCGGGGCGGCAACCAGAAGCTCCGCATCCTCACGGCCTCCCAGGTGAACGTCTTCGATCCGGCGACGAAGACGAGCCGGGTCACGAAGATCGTCACGGTCCGGGAGAACCCGGCGAACCCCAACTACGTCCAGCGCAACATCATCACGAAGGGGGCGATCCTGGCGACCGAGATCGGGCTCGTGCGGGTGCGCTCCCGGCCCGGCCAGGACGGCGTCATCAACGCCGTCCGGATCGCCGAGGGCGAATCCGGGCGTTAGGCGTCCGGGGCCGTTTCGCCGCATGGCGGACCATTTCTACGTCTATCCGGCCTATCTCGAGAGCGCGGGGCCCCGCTCGCTCGGCCGTCGGGTCCCGCGGGAGCCGAAGGTCGGGCCCCTGACCCTCGAGGCGATCGTCCACGCCGCCTCCCGCCTCGGCTACTCGGCCGAGGCGGAGCCGGAGAAGCACTACCCGAAGCAGTTCCATCGCTACCAGGGCCGGGTCAAGGTCGCGAAACGCCCGGGCACGTCGAAGGCGCGCTTCCTCAAGGACCTCGCCCGCGCCCTCGCCGAGGCGGGCCCGACCCCCGGGAAGGCCGGATGACCGACGACCCCGCGACGATCTTCTTCACCGGGACCGCCGGGGCGGGGAAGTCGACGCTCGTCTCCGCCTACCGGACGTGGCTCTCGACCCAGGGGTTCGCCGCGACCGTGGTGAACTTGGACCCGGGGAGCGAGTCGGCCGAGCTCGATCCGGACGTCGACATCCGCGAATGGGTCCGGTTGCCGAACGTGATGGACGAGTTCGACCTCGGCCCGAACGGCGCCCAGGTCGCCGCGGCCGACATGATCGCCCTCAAGGTCTTCGAGGTGAAGCAGGCGCTCACGGAGCTCCGCTCGGACTTCGTGCTCGTCGACACCCCGGGCCAGATCGAGCTGTTCGCCTTCCGGGAGTCCTCGAAGGCGATCGTCGAGGCCCTCGGCGGGGAACGCTCGGCCCTCGCCTTCCTCTTCGATCCGGCGCTCGCGAAGGCCGCGAGCGGCTTCGTGGCCCTCGCCATGCTCTCGGCGACCGTGGAGTTCCGCTTCCGACTGCCGACGGTGAACCTGCTCACGAAGACCGACCTGCTCGAAGCGGCCCGGCTCGAGGAGATCCTCGGATGGAGCGAGGACCCGGAACGGCTCGTGGACGCCGTCGACGCCGAGCTGCAGACCCCGGACGTCCAGCTCTCGGGCGGGATCCTGAGGGCGCTCGAATCGATGGCCCCGCTGATGACCCTCCTACCGACCTCGAGCAAGACCTCGGCGGGCCTCGAACCGATGTACCGGCGCTTCCAGCTCCAGTTCCACGGGGGGAGCGATGTCGAGCCGTCCCATGCCCCCCCGGAAGAGGGCTGAGGGGCCGGCGGCCCCACGCGATCAGTCCGAGAAGACGAGGCCCATCCCCGCAGAGGCCGCCTCGTCCTCCTCGCGGAATTTCCGTTCGAGCTCCTCGGCGTCCTGCTTCGGCAGGCGCGTTCCGACGCTCTCGAGGAGCTCCTCGGCCCGTCGGACCCCTTCCGGGGTCCCCGCGACCATCACGTAGAGCTGCCCCGCCGGTCCCCCGAGCGAGGCCGCCTCCCGGACCTTGTGGCTCTGCCGACCCACGAGGTCGTCGGCGAGGGCGTGATCGAGCTCGGCCCGCTTGGTCGAGGGCACCACGAAGAGCGCGCTCATCCGACGGCGGACCGGGGTACCGTACTTGAACCTGATGGGGCTCGGGACGAGCCGTAATACCCCTTCGTCGCTCGCGACCCCCGTGCTCGCCTCGACCCTGGAGGAGCCGATCCTCGTCATCGGCTCCGCCCACGTCGTCGATCTCGCGACGCCGCTTCGGGCCACCCTCGAGCGCCGGGTGCTCGACGGCGTCGCCATCGAGCTCGACCAGGAACGGGCGGCCTCGGTGCTCACGGAAACCCC
>DASYZN010000117.1:0-6523 GCA_035946105.1 Thermoplasmata archaeon
TCGATCCGGAGCCGAGATCTGGGTCGTGACGAAGGACCCCGACGCATCCGAGGTCCGTCGGCTCTTCGACGAGCTGGGGGCCGATCGGATCCTCGTCTACGGCACGGTGCCCGCCGACCTCACATTCCTCGAGACGCACCACCTCGTCCCGTCCCTTTCGATCGCCGCCGCCCAACCGGGAGAGGTCCCGAGGGTCCCTCCTCCCGAGGTCCATCCGATCCTCCAGCTCGACTCGAGCCCGGACGCGTTGCGGAACGGCAGCGCGGAGACGATCGATTGGTCGGTCGCGCACTCGCTCGTCGAGGCCCATCCCGGCCGAAAGATCGTCCTCGCCGGGGGGCTCGAGCCGAGCAATATCGCCTCGGCGATCGCCGGGGTGGCCCCGTGGGGCGTCGACGTGACCCTCGGCGTCGAACGACGACCGGGCGAGATCGACCCCGAGCGGCTCGCCGCCTTCCTGGCGGCGCTCGAGCCGGGGGCCGCCCCGTGATCGGAAGCGCCGGGGAGCGAGGCCCCGGGGCCGAATATACACACCCATAGGTGATTAATACTAATCCTCGGTGAGGGCGCGGTTCCCGATGGCCAACCTTCCCGAGCTCCTCGCCCTGCTGATCGGGCTCACCTTCGCCATCTTCCTCTCCCTGCCGATCGTCCTGACGAAGCGCCTCGACTCTCGAACGGTCGCCCTGCTCAACGCCGCCGCGATCGGCCTCTTGATCTTCCTCGTCGGGGACGTCTACTCGAACGTCGCTCCGCTGCTCGCCGCCTCCTCGCCGGGAACTCCGACGAACCTTCCCCTCGACGCGGTCTTCGCCGTCGGCGTCGCCGCCGCCTTCGGCCTCCTCTTCCTCGTCGAGCAGCGGATCCGGGGTCGGGGGGAGCGAGGCACCCTGAGCCCGCGGGGGACCGCGTTGATCGTCGCCCTCGCGATCGGGTTCCAGAACCTGACGGAGGGGCTCGTCTTCGGATCGGCCTGGGCCTCTTCGGTGGTCGGTCTCGAGACGGTGATCTACCTCGGCTTCTTCCTGCAGAACATCACGGAAGGGTTCCCGATCACGGCCCCGCTCGCCGGCGTCGGAGGGGTCCGAAGCTCCACCGCGGCCGGACTGCTCGCCGTCGGTGGGGTGCCGACGGTCCTCGGCGGACTCATCGGCTTCTACGAGAACTCGACCGCCCTCGACGTCCTGTTCGACGCCGTGGCGATCGGGGCGATCCTCTACGCGATCCTGCCGATGCTTCGGGGGGCGTTCAGGCCGGCGGGGGACCCGGCGAGCACCCGGCTCCGCCTCGAACTCGCCTACGTCGGGATCGTGCTCGGGTTCACCGTCGGCTTTCTCGTCAACGCGATCTGATCGGACCCCACCCGACGGCTACGGTCGGATCCGCTCGAGCGAGAGGTATCGGGGCCCCGCGCTCCCGCCGACCCCGGCGAGGACGAACTCCTTTCGGACCCCCTGGGCGACCCGGACCCCCCCGGCGACCTCCGACCAGGGGGCGCGTCGGTCGGACGGCCACGCCTGGACGAGGTAGCGAGCGTGCGCCTGCTCGGGGTCCCTCGGGTAGGCGCGGAAATGGCCCCCGTACTTGAACCCCGTCTTCACGACGAGGCGGCGCGCCCTGAGCGCCCGGTAGGCCGAGAGCCGGTCGTCGAACCCCGGCTCGAGCCGACGGGCGCGTCCGACGAGCGCCGCCGGGGGGACGGGACGGCCGGTGCGGGCATCGTGGAGGGCGAGCTGCCCTTCCTCCACGAGATGGACCGACTCGAGGAGGCTGAGGGCCAGGCGACCGCCGATCCGGCTCCCGAAGGCGAGCGACCGACCGAGCGTCTCGATGGCGTCCGGGTCGAACACCTCGACCCGGTCCCCGGTGAGCCAGCCGGTCACGGCCCGGTCGAGCCGCTTCGGCTCGAGGACCCCGGTGGGGCTGGGGCGGCGGACCCGGTAGTACGTGAGATCGGACTCCTCGTCGACGAGGGCGAGGAGGAGCGACTTCTTCGCCCCCTGGGCCCTTTCGGCGAGGTCGAAGACCCGGGCGAGGTCGAACGGGCTCCGCTCCGTCTCGACGGCGATCCAGAACTTCGAGGGCGTCTTGTGGAGGACGCCTCCGCGCGGGAGGACCGCGAAGGAGGCGGGCGGGGGGCTCGGTCGGACCACGTAGCCGCGCTGTCGCAGGTCTCGGTAGACGACGTACTTGACCCCGAAGGCGCGGTCGGCCCTCGAGGCCCTTCGGAAGACGAGGGGCCACGCGATCGGCCGGTCCCGGCCGTCCCGCAGCTCGACGCGGCCGGACTCGGAGAGATAGACCGCCTCGAAGCGGTCGAGCAGGAGCCCTTCCGAGGTGGTCGTGCCGTAGTAGCCCCGTCCGTAGATCGTGCCCGCTTCGCCCGGGTCCTCGAGCAGCGCGGTCGCGTCCGTCCGAAGGCGGGCGCTCACGGGGATGGGCCCCGGAGCTCCGCGAGCGTGGCGAGCGATTCGAGCCGGACCCCGAGCGACGCGAGGCGGTCGCGGGCCCCCTCTTCCCGGTCGACGACGACCAGGACCCGGTCGACGCGTCCGCCGGCGTTACGGAGGACCTCGACCGCCTCCGAGACCGACCCACCGCTCGTCGTCACGTCCTCGATCAGCAGGACAAGGCTCCCCTCGGGGATCTCGCCCTCGATCCGTTGGTGGGTCCCGTGGGCCTTCGCCGCCCTTCGGATGACCGAGAACGGCAGGCGAGCGGCGAGGGAGGTCGCGGCCAGCAAGGGAACCGCGCCGAGCTCGACCCCGGCAAGACGGTCGACCCCCCCGACCCGTTCCGAGAGGAGCCGGCCGAGCAGGGCGAGGCGGGCGGGCTCCGTCCAGGCGAGCTTGATGTCGACGTAGACCTCCGACGTCCGCCCCGAGGCGAGGGTGAAGCGCCCGAACCGAACCGCCCCGGACTCCTTGAGCATCCGAAGGAGCGCGGGATCGGCCGGCGTCGGGGGGGCGGGGGCGCTCACCAGGGCACCTTCTTCCACCCGGCCCAGTAGCCGATGTAGTTGAAGGCTACGTGGAGGCCCAGGGTGAAGACGACGAGCCAGCCGAGGGCCTCGAGGGAGGCGAACGTCGGGACGAACACGGCCGGGAAGGCCACGAGTCCGATCCCGACCGGCAGCAGGATGAACGGGAGCTGGTCGAGCGCCCAGGTGCGCGCCCCGCTCTCCCGTCCGAGCCGCCGCTTAACGAACGAACCGATCGCATCGCCGCTGAGCGCACCGAAACCGAGGGTGAGGACCAGGGGCAACGACGCGAGCACGCTGACGCCGAACTGGGGGACAAGCGCGAGGTCCGGCGGGGCGATCAGGATCAGGTAGGCCTGCAGGAGCCCGAACGGGACCGCGAAGGTCGGGCCGAAGAGGAACCCGGCCCAGGTCTTCGACGGGCCGAGCAGGCGCCGGCCGTCCCAGGGCCAGTTCCGGCCGAGATCCATCGGGGGACCCCGGCCCCTCGGCAGGGTCGCCGTCGCGTTGGCGATGTAGGCCGTCGTGAGCACCCAGAGGACCCGGGCGGGGACGAGGAGGTGGGGATCGACCACGGGGAAGGTCCGGGTTACGGCTCCCGCACGAACCGTTCGATGATCCGCGAGACCCGGCCGATCGAGATGGGATCGACGCTCTCCTCGGCCTCGTGGATCCGGGCCGATCGGTCGATGCTGCCGAACACGAGCGCGGGGATCGGTTCGCCAGCCGGGGTCGAGACGCCCACGAGGGAGCTCGCATCGGTCCCCCCGTACTCGCCGAAGATCCCGCCGACCCCGAACTCCGAGCGCACGAGCCGTTCGAGCTTCCCGACGGCGGGATGGTCGGTCGGCAGGCTGTAGCCACCGCGGGCGCGCGCCAGGGGGGCGTCGATCCGTCCCCGAGGCAGCTCCCGGCGGAGGAACGACTCGACCCGGCGGAGCGCTTCGCCGCGCCCCTGCTCCAACCGCATCTCGGGGATCAGCCGAAGGTCGACCGAGAACGTCGACGCGCCGCCTCCTCCGACGTTCAGAAGTCCGTCGGAGACCGCCCGTTCGAGGACCCCGAGCGCGATCGGGACCGGGTTGTGGCCGCGGTGGGGGTAGCCGCCGTGCGCGCTCTGCCCGACGATCTGCACCGAGAGCGCCCCGGGGGGGACCGGGCGCGCGGTGGCCCGGGCCGGCCGGATCGAGTGGAACGGCGGGATGACGTACGACGGGATCGCATCGGCCAGCCGTTCGAGCCGGTCCGAGGGTCCTTCGAACACCAGGGTGACCGCCTCCGCGATCTGGTTCGGCGCGTCGTTCTCGGCGTGCGCGGCGACCAGCGTGACCGCGCCCTCGGTCGCATGCGCTGCGGAAACGTCGAACCTCGTCACGGTGGCCCGCCCCGTCAGGAACGCTTCCGGAGCCCCGAACTCGGGCCAGTCCGGGGAGGCGTAGGCCGAGCGCCATCGTCGAGCGAGCTCGTCGAGATCGAGGAGCGAGCGGCCGTAGCGAAGGGTCTCGTCGAGCCGGGCGGGCCCCTCGAAGCCGGCGTCGAGGAAGACGACCCCCGAGGAACCGGCCGTCGCGTGGGGGCTCCCGTCCGGGATCAGCGCGGCCACGCCCGAGAGGATGCGCGCCGGGTTCTGGATCGGGAGCGCGTCGTCGTGGCGCTTGATCGCCTCGATCCCCCCGTGCCCACCGGTCTCCTCGTCGCAGCAGACCAGCAGTCGGACGTTCCTCGGCGAGCCGTCGTCGGCGAGGCGTCGCAGGGCGAGCAGGGACGAGACGACCCCGCTGCCGAGGTCGTCGTTCGCCCCTCGACCGTAGAGCCGCCCATCGGAACGGAGGGTGACCGAGTGGGGCGGAGACTTCCAGTGTGATCGCTGCTCGGCGGGAACGGGCACGACGTCGTAGTGGGCGAGGATGAGGATCCGCTCCGGCGCCCCGAGCTCGAGGTCCACGATCACGTTCGGTCGGGGAACGTGGCGGTACGAGGGATCCGGGGGGAGATCGGTCGTCGGGTCGAACCGCCTCGTGGCGAGGCCGAACCGCCGGGCCCATCGGACGATCTCGTCCGCCCCCCTCGAGTAGTTGGGCTTCTCGAACCGGTCGTGGGCGGGGTCCTCCAGGTTCGTCGGGGCGATCGCCACCAACGACTCGAGGAGGGCGAGGCCCTCCGGATCGCCGATAGCGGCCTCCGCCTCCTTCCTCGACGAGACGGAACCGGCCATCCCACGACTACCCGAACACGAGCAGGACGACGAGGGAACCCGTCAGGGCCAGCAGGAACGTCGTCAGGAAGGCGTTCGTGAACACGGCGAGGGTGTCGCCCAGCGAGGTCAAAAGGCGAACGGTCCAGCCGGGCTGGAGGACCCGGACCTCGGGGATGCTCCTCGTGCCGGACGCGACGCGGACCCCTTCGAGGTCGTCGGTGGCCCGTCGGACGGTCTCCACAACATCGGCCTTGAGGGCGTCGATCGGATACCGTTCCCCGACCGGGTTCGTGCCCCCGTCGACCTCGTGGACGATGTGATTGTCCGTCGTCATCACCTCGGCGGCCTCCGCGAGCGGCCGGATCGCCTCGAGCAGCTCCGCCCGCCTCCCGACGACCAGGTTGTTCCCGTCGATCAGGACGTACGCCGTCCGCCCACCGGCCGCCTCGATGACCAGGGTTCGGATCCCGGCGGGACCGATCCCGTCGCGGCCGAGCGAGTAGCCGTCCTTGACCCCGATCCCGGCCCGGATCGGGCCGTCGGCGAGACATTGCCGGGCCCGGTCCAGGGAGGCTTCGAGGTCCCGGGCGAGCCGTCGGGCCATCGGCGTTCCATACGTGAGATCCCCCTGCCCTTCGATGTAGGAGTTGTGGGCATCGATCAGGGCGAGCCGAAGGCCGGTAGTTTCCGCGAGGCGCTTCGCGAGGGGATCGACGACGGAGAAGTCGATGTCGTCCGTCGGTCCGGGCGCCTGGGTGACCAGCACGAGCGCCACGTCCCCGAGGATCTGGACGCGGGCGAGCGACGTGGGCGTGCCCGCGATGAGAGGACTCGCCCGGGGCGCCGAGGGCGACGGGCCGGTGGGGATCTCTCCCAAGAGCGCTTCGGTCTCCGACGCGACCCGCTCGAACTCCCGCCGGCTCGGCAGGTCGAGGTCGTGATTGCACGGGGTGTGGGGCACGAACACCGTGCCCGCCTTAGGACCCAGCCACTCCGAGAGCCGACGGGGGAGATCGCTCGAACCGAGCGCGCCGAACGGCCCCGGATGCACGGTGGGCAGGGCGATCGTCGCCTTGCGACCCTTCTCCCCCGTGAAGGTGATCAAGCTCACCGAGAGGTCGGCGAGGGCGGAGAACCGGGAGAAGAACTCCTCGAGCGCCTCCGTGGCTTGGGGGTCCCGCAGGTTGATGTGATCGAGCATCGGCCGAATGAGGGCGACGCCCGACGTGGCGAACTCCCGCCGCATCGGCCGGTCCGCCGCGCGGAGCAGCAGCGCCGAGGCGAGGAACCCCACGAGGAGGAACAGGATCGATGCGAGGACGAGCGCGGACGTGGGGAGAAAGATC
>DASYZN010000118.1:0-10512 GCA_035946105.1 Thermoplasmata archaeon
GAGGCGGACCCAGTCGGAGTAGCCGAGATGAAAGACCGTGAGATCCGGCTCCCGGGTGCTCGTCAATCCAAAATAGTCCCGCCGCAGGGTTCGCCCCAATCGCCCCATCCTCCCCGTCTGGGCGAGCGCCCTCCACGGACTCCCGGTCGCCAATACGAGCACCCCTCCGACGCGCAGGATGCGAGCGGCTTCCGGGATCGCGCGGTGCGGGTCGGAGAACGTGAAAGCCCCCCAGTCGGCGAAGGCGACGTCGAACGAGCGGTCCCGGAAAGGCAGCCGCTCCGCGTCGCATCGGACCAACGGGAACGCGGTCCTCATCGTCCGCTGGACCCGCAGGGCCTGGAGAAGTCGGGGACGAGAGAGATCGATGCCGACGGTCCGGGCTCCCCTCTTTCGGAGGCCGGCCGACCAGTAGGCCGACCCGCAGCCGAGCTCGAGCACGTCGCGGCCCCGGACAGGTCCGAGCAAGCGGAGGTCTCGCTCCGGAACCCGATAGAACCCCCAGGCCATCGCGCGTCGGCCCGAGATAGATCGGGCGTGGCGGCGTTCGTAGGATCGGCTCTTGCGATCCCACGCTCGACGGTTCCGTCGGACGTGGACCGAACCGAGACCGCTTCTTTGGGATTGACCCGGGAGCGCGCGCCGCCGCTTCATGGCCTCACCCTATTTGGGTCGGGACGAGCCTTCGGGGAGCTGGTCCGGTCCAACCGATCGTCGCCATGTTGCGTGGCCTTCCCGACGAGCGGGGTCCGATCCCGAATGCCGAACGGGGCCGTCTCTTAAGAACCGCCGTCCCGCTTCCGGGTCCGGAGGGATCGACCCTTGACCGATCTCACGGCGGGGTTCCGTCTGGCGGGCGTCTTCCTCCTCCTCGGAGGGTTCGCGGTCGCGGCCCATCGGGACTGGACCACCCGCGAGGTGAGCGATCGGCTCTGGCAGCTTTTGGCGCTCCTGGGAGCGGCCCTCGGCGCGCTCGCCCTGGCCCCGGAGGGGCTAGGGGCGGAGCTCGTCTGGCTGATCGCCGCCGGCTTTCTGCTCGAGCACCTGTTCCCTTGGGACGATCTGCTCGACGCGATCGATCCCCGATGGCCGGTCGTGTTGGAGGCTGGGGTCTACCTCCTGGTCTCCTCGGTGCTCGTGGGGCTCTGGTGGGCTCGAGGGCTCGGTGCCGCGGGAGTCCCCCCCGAGGCGTTGTCCGTCTGGATCTCGGTCCTGGTCGGTCGGGGCCTCTTCGAAGCCGGGCTCCTCTACGGAGGCGCCGACGCGAAAGGCTTCATGACGGCGGGGATCCTGATCCCGTTCCAAACCCAGACACTCGTTCCCTTGCCGGATTCGGCCGCCCGGATCCTCCTGATCTATCCGTTCCCGATCACCCTGCTGATGAACGCCGCCGTGGTCGCCCTCCTCATCCCGGTGGGCCTCGCGATCCGGAACCTGCGGGCCGGCGAATTCGAATTCCCGAAAGGGTTCATGGGGTATTGGCTGCCGACCCGCGAGCTGGCCCGGAAGTTCGTCTGGCTGCGGGACCCGTCGTTCGACCTCGACGAAGAATCCGCCGAGACCTCGGAGGACGACCGACGGCTTCGTGAGCAAGCCCAGCGGACCCTCGAGGCGCGGGGCATCGCCCGGGTCTGGGTCACCCCGCAGATCCCGTTCCTCGTCCTCATGTTCGTCGGCGCGGCGCTCGGGCTCCTCGCCGGCAACCTCGTCCTCGACCTGGTCGCCATCGGGTGACCCCGCCCACTTAACGTCCTGAGCGGGTCCCCCTCCCCTCGTCCCGGCGGGCCCGAGGAAACGCTTTTGCCTCAAGGTCGCTCCCGACGACGAACCTCGATGACGAAGCCACCGGCCCCACCGATCCGGGTCCTCATCGCGAAACCGGGCCTCGATGGTCATGATCGGGGGGCGAAGGTGGTTGCACGCGCCCTGCGGGACGCCGGGATGGAGGTGATCTACGCGGGACTCCGTCAGACCCCGGAGGAGATCGTCGAGTCCGCCATCGAAGAGGATGTCGACCTCATCGGCCTATCGATCCTCTCGGGGGCCCACATGGCCCTCTTCCCGCGCGTGATGAAGCTCCTGAAGCTCCGTAAGGCGGCCGACATCCCGGTGTTCGCCGGGGGGATCATCCCGGACGAGGACGCGCGACGACTTCGGAAGATCGGGCTCAAGGCCGTGTTCGGACCCGGGACCACCCTCGCCGAGATCGTCCGAACGGCCGAGGGGATCGCGCGCAAACACCCGACATGACCCGGCCCGAGCCGATGCCCTCGGACGCACGGGCCGTCCTCTCCGGGGACCGGAGGGCGCTCGCCCGACTCATCAGCGCCGTCGAGAACCGGGACCCATCCGCGGAACCCACCCTCCGTTCCCTCTACCCGAAAACGGGCCGCGCGAGGATCATCGGGCTCACGGGCCCCCTGGGGGTCGGCAAGTCGTCGACGATCAACGCCCTCCTGGCGCACCTCCGGGGCCTCGGCCGGAAGGTCGGGATCATCGCCGTCGATCCGTCGAGTCCGTTCACGGGGGGCTCGGTCCTCGGAGACCGGATCCGACTCGACCGCCGGCCGGGGGACGAGGGGGTGTTCATCCGCTCGATGGCGAGCCGGGGCCATCGCGGGGGCCTCGCGGCGGCGACCTTGGAGGTCGCCCGCCTCCTCGATGCGTTCGGGATGGATGTCGTCTTGATCGAGACGGTGGGATCGGGCCAGGTCGACCTTGAGGTGCGGGACGTCGCTTCGACCTCCGTGGTCGTCCTCGTTCCCCATCTCGGGGACGAGGTGCAGACGCTCAAGGCGGGCCTGTTCGAGATCGCGGACGTCTTCTGCGTCAACAAGGCCGACCTCGCGGGGGCCGACCTTGCGGCCCGCGATCTCCGAGAGCTCGTCAGCCTCGGAACCCGCAGCGACGGTTGGAAGCCGCGGATCGTCACCGCCTCGGCCCGGGACGGTCGAGGGGTCGCCGAGCTCTGGGCGGCGATCGAAGCCCACGAGGCGTTCCTCGACCAGGACGGGCGCCGCGCCGCGGTGACGCGCCGTCAGATCTCGGCCGAACTCCTCGGGCTGGTCGTCGAACGCCTCGAGCGGTCCCTGACGCGGGGCTTCGAAGCGGACCGACGGCTCGCCGCCGTCGTCGATCGGGTGGCGGCCCGGGAGCTCGACCCCCACCGGGCGGCCGAACGCCTCTCGGCGACGCGCCGGGGTCCAGGAGCCCGGACCCGCGGTTGATCGATCCGGGCCTCGTCGTCCTCGGCCTGTTCCTCCTCGCCGGGGCCCTTGCGTACTTCGTCTTCGCCTCCTTCGCCTTCGGGGCCGGCTATCAGCCGACGCCGCGGGCCGTCGTCGAGTCGATGCTCTCCCTCGCCGAGCTGCGGCCCGGGGAGTCCCTCATCGACCTAGGGGCGGGCACGGGGGCCATCGTATTTCGGGCCGCTCGGCAGCACGGGGCGATGGCGGTCGGCGTCGAGGTCGAACCGCTGCGGGTGGCGATCCTCCGGGGGCGCCGATGGTTCGGAGGGCCGAGGGATCGGGTTCGGATCCAATGGGGGAACCTCTTCGGGACCGACCTTCGCGGGGCGTCCGTGGTCACCTGTTTCCTCTGGCCGGGAGCGATGGCGAAGTTGCGTCCCAAGTTCGAACGGGAGCTCCCCGAGGGGGCCCGTGTGGTGAGCTACTGGCATGCCATGCCGGGCTGGACGCCCGACCGGACGGTGCCGAGGCTCAGGGTGTATCTGTACCGACGACCGAAGGCCGACGGGTCCGAGCTCTCGGCGCACGCCAGCGCGGCGCCTCAGAGCCCGCCGTGATACCGGAACCACAGTCCCGCGCCGACGGCGAGCACGAGCCCGATCAGCACGATCCCCGCGATCCATCCGCGGTAGCTGTCCAGCCTCGCGCTCTCGGAGGAGGTCGGCGCGTTCGGGCTCATCCGCGGCTCACCGAGTCCTCCCCTTATCAATCCCCGGTTGGGACCGGCCGAGGAACGGCCCGGAGGGGCCGCGGGATCCTGGCCCCGAGGGGAACGAGATCGGGCGTCCCCTCCCCCATCCCCGGGCGGCTCACCTAGGGACTGTCCGAACGCCGGCGGCGTCGACCCGTCGTCGGTCCGACCGCCCCCACCCAGAGGGTACGACGGACGCCGGGGCGTCCATAATCCTTAACTCGGCCACGGGGTCCACGTCGAGCGATGACGCCCACGGCGTCCCAGCGCTACCTCGCCGAGTTCCTTGGGACCTTCGCGCTGCTCCTCGTCGGAGGTGGGGCGGCGGTCTTCACGCTCTCGGCGCTCAACCCGCTGTCGGCCGAGCCGTTCGCCCGAGTCGTGGCGGTCTCCGCCGCCTTCGGATTCGTCGTCGCGGGGCTGGCGTATGCCTTCGGCGCGGTGTCGGGCGGCCATTTCAATCCCGCGGTCACCCTCTCGATGGCGTGCTCCCGACGCCTCCCGATCCGCGACGTCGTCCCGTACCTGCTCGCCCAGATCCTCGGGGGGATCGTCGGCATCTCCGTCGTCGCGCGGATCGCCGCGGGCTCCTCGGGGGCGTATGCCCTCGCCCAATCGGCGGCCCTGGGGTCCCAGTGCTACGCGGGATCGGGGGCGCCCGCCGGGTGTGGCTTCTCGCTCGAGTCGGTCTTCCTGCTCGAGTTCGCCCTGACGTTCGTCTTCGTACTCGTGATCCAGCTGACGACCCGCCCGGAGAGCGGGACGGCGAACCTCGCCCCGCTCGCCATCGGCCTCACGCTGCTCGTCACGAACCTGATCGGCATCCCCGTCGATGGGGCGTCGCTCAACCCGGTCCGCAGCTTCTCCCCGGCCCTCCTGTCCTCCGCCTGGCCGGGCGACGACTGGGCCCTGCAGGAGTCCTGGCTGTTCTGGGCCGCCCCGATCCTCGGCGGCGTCCTCGCGTCGATCGTGCAGCGGGCGTTCCGGACGACCCCGACACCCGCCTCGCCCTAGGGGGAGGCGGCGGGGCTCGGACCCCCGTCCTCGGGGCTCGGACGCTCTTCGGCTTAGCCCGGCGCGTGGGGCGGTTCGGACTTCGGCGGAGGGCTAGCCTCATCGGCCGATTCGGACGCCTTGGGCGCAGGAGCCGGCTCCGTCGGCGTGGCGTACTCCTCGACGAGGTGGATCGACTTCGGCTTGAGGTGGGAGCGGATCCGATCGATGATCCGAGGCTTCGCCGCCATCCAGGCGAAATCGAACTTCGTCCGATCCGGTAGGTGGACCGTGACGACCCCCTGGTGGAGCTTGACCTCGAAGGAGGGGCCGTGGCCGTACGTGAGGTCGATCAGCGCCCGCACCTGTTCCGCGGGCTCCTCGATCCGCCGGATCGGGGTGAGGCGGGCGCGGACCTTGCGGCCCGCGAACGGGGGGTTGAAGTCGACCCGGACTCGGGCGGCCGTCAGCGTGACCACGCGGCCGCGGCGTCCGTGGATCGTGAGGACGGTGCCGACGTTCAGCTCGGCGTCCTCCCGTCGCATCTCGGGCAGGCGGGAGATCTCGTGCATCGAGAACAGCTCGATCAGCTTCGGATCGCGCTCGCCGAACGCCTCGGCCGCAGGGAACTCCCGCGCGATCTCCTCCCCGAGCTTCGCCCCGAGGAGCGCATTCTCGATGCCGGCGGGGAAGAACTCGCCGCCCACGAGGTGGGCGCGCGGTTCCCTCGTCCCGTCGCTCGCCCCTTCCGACGGCGTCCCGGGGGCCGACGGGGTCGCGCGCGACGCCCCGATCAGTTCGGCTCCCTGCGCCCCCTCGGACCACAGCTCGTAATCGAGGAGGACGAGGTCCCCGTTCGATAGGGGACCGGCCGAGGACGTGGCGGAAGGTGTCATCGGCGCGCGGAGGGTCCCTCTCGCTTAAGGTTTTCCGGCGGCGCGGCGCGCACGTCGGTCGGAGCGGCCCCGCCGGGGCGCCCGAGCCACGCGACGGCACCCCGGGCCGCCCCGTCGAGCGTCGCCCATCGCCGGAGGATCTCGAGGGCGCCGTACTCCAGCCCGGGGTAGCGGTGCCGTTGGAGGAGTCCCGTGAGCGTGAGGTACGCCGCGAGCGCCCCCAGGAAGAGCCCGTCGAAGGCGAGCAGCGCGAGGCCGACGGCGCGCGTCGGCGTGGGGAGGAGGAGGATGGCGCCGAGGGCGGCGAGCAGAGGGACGAGGGCGTACGGAAGGAGGCGCGCCGGGGTCGCCTCGTAGGTCGATCCCTGCCGACGCCAGACATGGAACCCCCCGGCGGCGTACTGCCGTTGCTTCCGCCACAGGGACCCGAGGCGGAGGTCGGAGAAGTCGTGCCCCACCCAGGCGTCCGGAACATAGACGCCGGTCCAGCCCCCTCGGATCGCGCGGACGGCGGCGTCGTGGTCCTCGTTGCCGACCCGCGCGCCCCCGAAGGTCGCGAGGGGGCGGACCGACCGGAGCGTCTCGGACCTCCAGAGCGAGTTCCCCATCGGGAGGGCGTGCGGATGGGAGCGGGCGACCACGTCGTAGAACCTCCGAAGGTACCCGTCGTAGAACCGGGCGGTCCGGTTGGAGAGGCTCTCCGGGGTCGCGGGCGTCGGGCCCCCCGCGAAGCCGACGGAGGGATCGCCGAACGCCCCGAGGAGCCGTTCGAGCCATTCCGGCGGAGCGATCTCGTCCGCATCGAGGAACCCGACGAACTCCCCGGTCGCGACCTCGAGGGCTGCGTTCCGGCTCTCCGCGATGTTCCCGGGGGCCAGGAGGTAGCGGATCCGATCGTCCCGGCGACCGAGCTCCTCGGCGATCTTCCGGACCTCGTCCGTTCCCCCGCCATCGTCCACGAGGATCTCCTCCGGCGGGCGTCGCTGCGCGAGCAGGCTCTCGATCGTCCGGCGGACCCTGGGGTCCTTGAGCACGGTCACGACGACGGTCACGCGGGCCGCGGGTCCCGCCGGGGGTCCCGGGGGGGGTCGCGGGCTAGAGCCCTCGGGCACGGGCCATCTCGTTCAGGGTGAGATCGACCGCCTCGGACGATCCGCTCGACGGGGACCAGCCGAGCCGGGAGAGCTTCTCGATCGAGAGCAGCTGCTGCGGAACGTCCCCCTTCCAGCCCCGAGCCCCTCCGGTGTGGTCGATCCGCGCCGTGCCCCCATGGAGGGCGACGATCCGCCGGGCGATCTCATCGACCCCGATCCGGTCGGCCGTCCCGAGGTTGAAGATGTTGACGGCGTCCCGCGCGTGGGCCTGGGCGAACCGCATGCCCCGGACACAGTCGTCCGTCCTCAAGTAGCTCTTCGATTGCCGTCCGTCGCCCAGGACCTCGAGCCGGCGGGGGTCCCGACGAAGCTTTTCGAAGAAGTCGAAGATGACGCCGTGGGTCATCCCGGCTCCGATGATGTTCGCGAAGCGGAACAGGTAGGCCCGCAGCCCATAGGTATGGGCGTAGGCCGAGAACAGCCCCTCCGAGGCGAGCTTCGAGGCGCCGTAGAGGGATTCCGGCATCAACGGACCGTAGGACTCGGGCGTGGGGAAGACCGTCGGCATCCCGTAGACCACGCTCGACGACGAGAACAGGACCTCGGGGACGTCGTGCCGTCGGGCGGCCTCCAGGAATCGGAAGGTGGCGATCGTCCCGTGCTCCAGGTCGAGCGTCGGGTCTTCCGTGCCCCGGCGGATGTCCGGGTTCGCCGCGAGGTGCCAGGCCGAGCCGGCGCCGTCGAACTCCCGGTGCACCTCGGGATCCGACCGTAGGTCCGCGACCGTGAGACGCACCCGTTTTCCGTCGACGAGGTCGCCCAGAGCCTCCCGCCGGCCCGAGGAGAGGTTGTCGATCACGCGGACCGGATGCCCGCCGTCCACCAAGGAACGCACGAGGACGGCGCCGATCGCCCCCGCGCCTCCGGTGACCACCACCGGCCGCTCGCTCGGCGTCGGGGGCATGGGTCGGCCGCCACTGAGGGAAGCATATATAAGAGGGAAGGCAGAGTAATTCACCTACGGCCCCGGGACGGACAATACGCATGCGCACGTACGTCCGAATGATGTTCCACTCGGAAGGCGCGAGCCCCTCCGAGGTCCGAACCGCTATGCGGGATGTCGGCTTCGAGGAGGCGATGGGGATGCATGATTTCGTCTTCCAGTGGAAGGCGAAGCCGTCGCTCGACGAGGTCGTTCGATTGCTCGGCACCTTGCACGGCCGTCTGAAGGGCCTCGACGTCCACTACGAGATCACGACCATCACGTAGACAGGGAGGGCGTGTGGTGAATCGGGACTCCCCCAGCCGGCTCGAACGCTCGCTCCTCGTCCACCTCCTGAGCCACCGGGGGGCGCAGGTCCGATTCGAGGCCGATCAATGGACCACGGAGTTCGGGATACTTCGGGCGTTCTCCCAGGAGGAGTTGAGCTCGGTCAAGACGACGCTTCGCGCCCTCGAAATGAGCCGGTACGTCTACCGGCGGGTGCAGTACGTCATCGGCTACACGGAACCGAAGCTCGTCTACTCGCTGACCCCGAGCGGCCACCGGGTCGCCCTCGACCTCTCGGCGACCTCCGAGGGCAGCGCAACCCCCTCCACCGAGGAGGATCCCGAGGTGTCGGAAGGCTCGGCCGTTCCGGCCCCGCGGAACCGGGGCGCGCCCCGCGATTGACCATGCCCAACGTCCCCGAACTCCAGGGCTATGCCCTGAAGCTCCGCGCTCCCCAAGCCGACGACCTCTCGAAGGTCTTCGATTGGTACAACGACCCCGAGATCGTCGCCCCGTTCGACCGGTTCACCCTGGACACCTTCGAGTCGTTCCGGGCCGGGGTCGAATCGGCGAAGAACGACCCCCGCTCCCTCGCCCCGCGGTTCGTCGTCGAGCGGATCTCGGACGGGAAGCTCCTCGGCTTCCTCGGCTACTATCAGCCGCACCCCGTCCTGGAGACGACCGACATCTGGTACGTCCTCGGCGACCGCGCCGAGCGCGGCAAGGGATACGGGACCGAGGCCGTCGGCCTCTTGGTGGACTACCTCTTGCATGAGTTCGAGCTCCCGCGGGTCGGCGCGACCAGCGACCTCGAGAACCAGGCGTCCATGCGCCTGCTCGACGCCCTCGGCTTCCGTCGGGAAGGGACCCTGCGCTCCGCCCTGTTCCACCACGGCCAGTGGCACGATGTGGCCGTCTACGGCGTCACGCGTTCGGAGTGGGCCGAGCGTCCCCGCAGCCTGAACCCGACCCGGGTACCGGCGGCGCCGGTCTGATCCGTCGGGGCGAGGAGATCGATCCCTCCGATCTCCCCCGTCGACCGAACGTGCGTTCCCCCGCACGGGCACCGGTCGATCTCCCCGATCTCGATGAGTCGAACCGGATCGACCCGTTCCGCCAGGGGGACCCGTCCGGATCGAGGCGAGGGATGCGCGTCCCACTCGGACCGGGCGACGAAGCGGATCGAGACCTCCCGGGGGCGCGCGAGGGCGTCGGCGACGACCGTCTCGAACGCCGGCCAGGGAAGTTGGGGAGGCCACGGTCCGTCCAGGTCGATCGTCGCGCTATCGGCGGCCATCGACGCGCGCACCGTCCTGAGGCCGGCGGCCTCGAAGAGGAGGGCGCTCACGAGGTGCTGGGCCGTGTGGAGCCGCATGTGTCGGTGGCGACGCTCCCAATCGATCGTGCCCATCACCCGGGCGTCGACGCCGATCGGCGCCGCGCTGGAGGGCGTGGGGCGGCCGAGGGCGTGCACGACCGTGTCGCCGGACTTCCGAACATCGACGACCGGGAATCGTCCGCCCCCCGGGCCCTCGATCGTGCCGCGATCGGCCGGCTGTCCTCCGCCGGTCGGGTAGAACAAGGTCCGGTTGAGGACAAGCGCGCCCGGGGGTCGTGCGACGACCGTCGCCTCGAAGGTGCGCTCGTAGGCGCGGTCCATGTCCGAGAGGAAGAGGAGCTCCGTCACGTCGGTCCGAGAGGCCCGGCGTTCGGTATCTCGGTGTCGGTGGGCCGCGCGACCCGCGCGAGTCGGGTCCCCAACGCTCTCGGGGGAGCTTGTTAGCGAAGGCTATTTAGAGGGGCCCCGTGTAACGCGCGCCCGAGGTTTCGCATGTTCAAGGCCCGGATGAAAATGGACGTCCTCCGGGAGCTCGTCGAGGTCATCGCGACCCTGGTCCCCGAGGCGAAGCTCGTCGTCTCCAAGGACGGGGTCTCGGTGAAGGCCGTCGATCCGTCCCACGTCGCCATGCTCGTCCTCACGCTGAACAAGAGCGCGTTCGAGGAGTTCACGGGCGAGTCGACCGAGATCGGCATCGACGTCGAGAAGTTCAAGGAGATCCTTCGGCTCTCGAAGCCCGGCGATCTCATCGATCTGCAGTACGACGGCGGCAAGAACCGCCTCGTCGTCAAGGTCGGAAAGGTCACGCGCCACATGTCCGTCGTCGACCCCGCCGGGATCACCGAGCCGAAGGTCCCGAACGTGGCGCCCCCCGGGGTCGCCGTCGTCAAGATGGACGAGCTCCGTCAGGGGATCCGAGGGACGGAGAGCATCTCCGACCACGTCACCCTGACCCTCGACCCTGAGGGCTTCACCATGCAC
>DASYZN010000119.1:0-7424 GCA_035946105.1 Thermoplasmata archaeon
GTTCGAGGCGAGCCGCAATACCATGAGGGGGCGAGCGGTGCAGCTGGTGGTCGTCTGGCTCCTGCTGGCGGGCTTCGCGACGGCCCCGACGCTCGGCCACGCGATCGCCGCCCAACCGACCGGATTCTACCACGGATCGGCCGCCCCGGCGTCCGCCGAGCGCCCCGAGGTCTCGGGGGGGAGCGCGTTCGGCTCGATCATCGAGACCATCGATCTCGCGAACGGGACGGTCCGTTCCGGTAACGCCCTGATCTCGAATGCGATCTACACGAACATGATCGCCGTCGACACGATCAACGGCGATCTCTACGTCGCGAACGGGGACACGAATAACGTGTCGGTCGTCGACCCTTCGACCGGCCACGTCGTCGCGTGGATCCCGGTCTCTCGGGGACCGTGGGCCGTTCTGTTCGATCCGGCGAACGGGGAGGTCTTTGCGGCGGATGCCTTTTCGAACAACGTCTCCGTCATCAATGGCGCGACGAACCGGGTCGTCGCTACACTCACCGTGGGGTCGGTGCCCCGGGGCCTGGCCCTTGACGGCGTGAGCGGAGAGCTCTATGTCGCGAACTCGGGGGGAAATAACGTGACGATTATCAATACGACCACGAACACCGTGGTCGGAGCGATCTCGGTCGGCCAAGGACCCTATGGGATCGCCTACGATGCGGTGCACCAGACCGTCTGGGCCACGAACTACGGTTCCAGTAACGCCTCGGTGATCGACGCCCGGACGAATCTGGTCGTAGCGAACGCTAGCGTCGGCAGGTTCCCTACCGATGCCGCGGTCGACCCCGTCGACGGCCGGATCTTCATCGTCAATGACGGTTCGAACAACGTGACGATCGCCAACGCGTCGACCTACGCCGTCATCGGGGCGATCCCGGTCGGCATGGCCCCGTGGCGGTTGGTCTTCGACCCGGCGAACGACGGGCTCTACGTTCCGAACTTTGGCTCGAACAACGTCACGGTGATCGCGGCCTCCACCGGAGCGTCTCGAGCCAGCGTGCCGGTCGGGGCGAATCCGTTCGGCGGGGCGTTCGACGCTGCGAACGGGCGCCTCTACGTGGCGAACGAAGGCTCCGATAGCGTCACGATCATCGACCCGTCGACCAACCGGGCCACCGGCACTATCCAGCTCGGGGCCCAACCGGGGCCGGTCGCGTTCGACCCGTCGAACGGACAGCTCTACACCATCGACGCCGCTGGGCAGGTGGTCCTCGCGCTCAATGCGAGCTCGGGCCAGATCGTCGCGTCGATCCCGGTGGGACGGGCGGCTTTCGCCATCGCCTTCGATCCGGCCGACGGGCACCTATTCGTCACGCGCCCCGGTGCCGGGAACATCAGCGTGATCGACGGAGCCACGGACCAGCTCCTCAGCTCGATCCCCGACCCGCACTTTCCGACAGGGATCGCCTTCTTCGCCGCGACGGGCGACCTCTACGTGTGCGACTCCAGCAGCCAGAATCTCACGGTGATCCACGCGGCCACCGATCAGGTCGGCCCCCCGATCCCGATCGGGGCCCGACCCTCCCGGATCGCGACCGACGCGGTGGACGGCCGGCTTTACGTCCTCGACACCGACGACCGGAATATCACGATCGTCGATGCAGCCAGCGCCTCGGTCGTCGGCCACCTCTTCCTGCCCGGGTACGCGTCGAACCTGGCGTTCGATGCAGCCTCCGACACCCTGTATGTTCCGCTCTCCCGGGGAAACATCAGCCTGGTCGACGGGGCCACGGGCAATCTCTCCGGAACCCTGCTCACCTCCACCCCTTGGGCCGCCATGGTGGCCGATCCTGTCAACGGCCTCCTCTACGCGCTCGATGCCCTAAAGGGCCTCGTCGGCGTGATCGATCCGTCGACCGCGACGCTACCGGCGACGATCCCGGTGGGAGTGGCACCGTCGGGGGCGGCATTCGATTCGGCCAACGGCTTGGTCTACATCACGGACGCCACCACGGGGGGGATCTACGTTCTCGCGCCCACCCCGGTCCTGACGTCCGTCGCCCTCTCGCCGACGTCGGCCACCCTCAAGGCGGGCAGCACCGGCGAGTTCTTCGCCACCCCGACGTGCCTCCCGGAACCCTGTCGGAGCAGCGACATCACCTACGCCTGGTCGGTCAACAGCTCCGCGGGAAGCCTCGTCGCCGGATCCTCCGGATCCGCCAACCTCACCGCGGGACCCTCGGGAGGAAGCCTGATGTTGACGGTGACCGCCATCGACGGCCCCGTTCGAGAGTCTCGAGGGGTCCTGGTCGAGATGACCCCGACGCCATCGTCACATTCCGGGGGCGCTGTGATCTCCACCTCCTTCGCGTTCCTGGGCGCGCTGATCGCGGCGGTCGTCGGACTCTTGGCCGGGATCGGGGTCGGGTTCCTCTTCCTTCGACGGACGGGGCCCCCCCCCTCCGCGATCCAAGCGCCCTCCCCACCCCCGCCCGCCGTCGGGGGGACGCCGTAGGATCCTGGGGGACACCGCGGCGGACGCCGACCGATCGGGAGGTTCTCGCCCCCTCTTCCTAGCCCTTCGACCCTGCTGGGACCGGGGACGCGCTCCCGCCCGGGGCGCCCTTGGTCGCCCCCCGGCTCGATCGGAACGGATCTCGTTCGGATCCCCGTCTTCGTGGCCGGGGCCACCCCCATCGCGGCGGAAGATCGCGGGCTCCGTTCCCCTCGTACCTGGGATCCCGGGGAAGGGGGGTCCTCGTCCCCAAGCACGGATACCCAGAAAGATATATGTCCGACTTTGCATACAACGTTATCCTCGGGGGCCTCGCGAGGGCCGCGAAGCCCCGATGGATCGGGGAAGGGATGGTCCGCAGGATCACCGCGAACGTCTACATGACGCTGGACGGTCGGGGCGAGTTCCCGAAGTATCCCGGGTCGGATCGGGAATCGCCCGAGATCAACGCCCTATTCCGTCATCTCTGGTTCGACCGGTTCGACGACGTCACCACGGTCGTCATGGGCCGGCGCTCCTTCCTCGGCCACCAGCGGACGTGGAGCGAGAAGGCGGTCGTTCCCGGTGAGCCGGCGTGGCTCCTCGATTACCGGCGATACCTCGACCGGGTCGAGAAGATCTGCCTCTCGCACCGCCTCAGGTCGACCGATTGGGAACACGCCCGGATCCTGCGGGGCGATCTCGCCCGGATCCTGGCGAAGCTCAAGCGGGAGCCGGGCGGGAACATCCTGGTGGAAGGGGGTCCCGCGGTGGTGCGGGAGTGCCTCCGCCGCAACCTCGCCGACGACTACTGGTTCTTCGTCATGCCGGTGGTCTACGGAAAGGGTCCGCGCTACTGGACGGCGATGTCCGGGCAGTGCACGCTTCGGTTGGTCGAGACGAAGCCCGGAGAGGACGGCGAGGTCCTGCTCCACTACGAGGTCGTCCGATAGGACCCATCGCGAGGAGTTCGCCGTCGCCGCCAGATCGGCCCGCCCGTCGGTCGAACCGATCCCCAGCGGTCGCACTCGACGCCTGGAAGCGCTGCCCCGACCCGGCGGTCGGAGGTCCCTCGATGGGGCGAATAATTAGCGCCGCCCGGCCCGGCGGGTCTCGGGGGCGGCCCACGCCGCCGGAGCTCGGGGGAAGCTGAGGGAGCCTAGCCCGTCACTTCCCCATCATGGCGGCGAACGGGCGCGCGTCGAACACCACCCGGATCCGGTCGATCTTGCCCGAGGAGACGTGGTGCCACTCCGCCACCGGGGCGGTGCCCGCCGGGGTGTGGGTGACCAGATCGTAGAACATCAGCACGTCGTCCCCGTCGACGCACATCTTGTGCATGTCGACCCGATCGACGATCGGGTGGAGCTTCTGGAGCGCCGCGATGTAGTCGTCCGCGCGTTTGAACTTCTCGAACGGCCCCGCGAAGTCGAGGCGGTCCGCGAGATGCTTTCGGGCGCCGGCCCAGTCGTCCTTTCCCATCGCCGCTTGGAATCCCATCACGACGTCTCGTGCTCCGCTCATGCTTGGCTCCTCTTCCTTCCTTGTTCGGCCCCGGTCGGCGCGTCCTGCCAGCAGGCGAGGACGGGCCCGCCCGGAACCTTGAACCAAAAGAAGCTCCCCATCCCCGGCACGTCGACCCGGGGGAGCACGACCGTGCCTCCCTCGTGGACGATCTTGCGGCGCGCCGACTCGAGGTCGGTCACCCGGATGTAGCTCAGGCTCGAGGGGGACTCGGTCGATTCGGTGGAGCGGATCCCCCCCCGGCCGCCGCCCGGGATCTCGAAGGAGAGGTACTCCCCTCGCGGCATCTGGACGGATCGGAAGCTCCACCGGAACACGCGCTCCAGGAAGCGACGGGTGGCGGAAGGATCGTCGCTCGCCATCTCCGTGAAGGCGAACGAGGATGGGACGCTCGGATCGGCCGGCTCGGGAGGCTCGGTCATGTCGCTGCCGACGCAGAGTATACATTGGATACTACTTATGCCGGGTAGGGACTGCGCGGATACCGATGCCGGGCCGTTCCCGCGCCGGACGCCCCGTCCCGTCGGCGACGCCCGTCCTATTGTACCAGAACGACCCGATCCGTCAGTCGGTCGACCGCCTGGGCCGCAAGTGGGTCCTCCTGCTGCTTCGGGACCTCGCCTTCCTCAAGATCGACCGGTTCGGTCGTCTCCGCCGCAACAACCCCGGACTGTCGCCGCGGGTCCTCTCCCGACGCCTCCGCGAGATGGTGCAGGAAGGGTTGGTGGTCCGCGAGACCGAGGGGAAGGAGATCCGGTATCGCCTGACCGCGCGGGGCGACGACGCCACGTTCATCCTGCTCGCCTTTCTCCAATACGGCCTCAAGCACCACGTCGGGCCGCAGCCTCCCGTCGCTCCACCCCCCGCCGTCGCCCCGTCTCGTCCGGGCGGGGCGTCGTTGGTCCGGAGCGGTCGACGCCCGGCCATTCCCACGACGGATCGACGGAGCGGACCTCGGCCGTGAGGAACTCCGCTCGCCCCCGGCCCGGTGGACGACGTCGCGGGGGCACCCCGACGGATCCCGTCGGGATCCGAAGGGGCCGCCGTTGGGGCGATCGCTCACTGAGGCGAGAGGGTTCGACCTTCGGAGCGGCTCCTCATCCGCGCCCGTTCCTCCCGGTCGGAGCGGGGCTCTTCGAGATGGCCGTTCCGGGAGGAACCCTGGGGAGGAACCGCCACCGGGGAGCCGTGGCTCGATCCCGGGGCTCCGAGCGCACCGTCCGCGCTGGCCGTATGGGAAGAGGGGGGTCGATCGTCGGGCGACGGGCGGGGCGCGCCGATCGGTCGCCCGGGTTAGGCAGAAGCCGGCCGCCATCGGCCCGGTGATCGCGCCTGGGACGTCCGCCCGCGGGGGGCGGGGGACGGATCCGCCGTGGGATGGCCGTGGGAACGCTCCACCGCGAGGATCTCGAACTTCCCCTGCACGATGCCTTTGACCCCCCGCAGGTCCTCGGCGGCCGCCGTGATCTCGCGGCGCGTGCCCACGAGGATGAGGGCCTCGACGCACCCTCCGTCCCCCAGGTGGACGTGGGTGGACGAACGTACCTGGGGCCCCCATCGGTGCTCGGCGAGGGTCAGTCGGCGTTCGACGTTGCGGTCGCCGTGATGGAAGAGGAGGGTGAGGGTCCCGACCGCGGGGGCGTCCGGGTCCGATAGGGTCCGACCGGCGAGCTCCTGGCGGATCAGGAAGCGAACGGCATCGGATCGGCGCGCCGCCTGACGGCCGGCGACCCAACGGGCGAGCGACCGCTGCAGCTCCGGCTCCAGCGAGATGGCGAGCCGCACCGCCCGGGCCGACATCGTCCTACCCCATCGAGCCCGCCGGCGGCGAACCCGGGCCGAACGGGATCTGGTCGTAGCGCTTGTAGCGGTAGTAGGCCATCGCGATCCCCCAGGTCCCGACGAAGACCGCGACGATGGCGAAGCCGAGCCCCTCGAAGCTGAGGTGATCCACAAGGTCCCAGAACCCTCCGGTGAGGCCGAGCTCCCCGGAGAGCACGGTGAGGATCTCGAAGCCCCCGACGACGAACGCGACGAGGACCGAGATCACGGTCACGGTGAGGTTGTAGTAGATCTTGCGGATCGGCTTTAGGAACGCCCACCCGTAGGCGAAGCGCATCGTGATGCCGTCCGTCGTGTCGACGAGGACCATCCCGCAGGTGAACAGGAGCGGCAGCACGAGGACGACGTAGAGGGGGATCGCCGTCGCGGCGACCGCCACGCTGATCGCGATCAGGGCGATCTCGCTCGCCGTGTCGAAGCCGAGACCGAAGAGGAGCCCGATCGGGTAGATCTGCCTCGGGGTCTCGACCAGGCGGAAGAGGCGGCCGAAGAAGCGGTTCATGAACCCGCGCTTCGTCAGCTGGGCCTCGAGCTCCTCTTCGCTGTAGGCCCCGCGCTTCAGTCCCTGGAAGATCCGATAGACCTCGACGACGACGACGACGTTGATGAGGCCGATCAGGAAGAGGAACGCCCCCGAGACCGTGGTCCCGATGACGCCGCCCGCCGTCCGCAGGGCCGGGATCTGGCCTTCGATGACCTGGGTGGCGAAGACGAGGGCGACGATGAGCCCCACCACGATCGTCGAGTGCCCGAGGGAGAACCAGGTCCCCACGGTGAGCGGGCGTTTCTTCTCGTGGAGCAGCTTTCTCGTCGTGTTGTCGATCGCCGCGATGTGGTCGGCATCGACCCCGTGCCGGAGCCCGAAGACGTAGGAGGCGATCCCGAGCCCGAGGAAGGCGATCGCCGGGGTATGGAGGGTGCCGGGGGTGTCGTATCGTCCCGCGATGAGGACGAGGAGCCCGAACGCCGCGATGGTCACCCCCCCGATCGCCGCGTAGAGCATCCCGACGCTGACCTGCTCCCGGCGGGTCAGCACGGGGGCGCCCGGGATGGGGAGGGGATCGCGCGGCGACACCATCGATCGTCCGACCGCCCGTCAGGGATAAGCTTATGCCGTATTTTCGAAACGTAATACTGCGCGATCGGCCCTAGGATCGATCCCCTCCCGAGGGTCCGACGCCGCGCGCCGCTCGAACCAAGTCTTTAGAACCCCGCGGCGACCTCGTGGCATCGATCCCCCATGGCCGTCGATCCTGCGCCGGACCTCTTCCTCGGACCCCTGCTGGGGGTCGTCTTCGACCTCGACGGCACCCTCGTCGACAGCGCCCACGATTTCGCGAGGATGCGTCAGGAAGTGATCCGGGCCGCCGAGCGTCATGGGGTGGTGCCGGGCCACCTCTCCGTCCGCGAACCGATCCCGAAGATCCTCGACGCCGCCCTCTCCGAACTCTCCCTCGTGGGGGTGCCGGAAGGCGAGCGCTTCCGCTTCGAGGCGGAGGCCAACGACGCGATCGATCGGATCGAGCTGGAGGCGCTCGATCGAACGACGGTGCGCCCGGGGGCCATCCCCCTGCTGACGGCGCTCTCCGGGGAGGGGTACCGTCTCGGCCTGCTC
>DASYZN010000120.1:0-3477 GCA_035946105.1 Thermoplasmata archaeon
GTCGAGGCCCCCCGGACGGATAGGCGTTTGGCTTCGATCAGGCCGACTTCGGGTTCTCGGCCTTCCGACCGGTCCGACGGTTCGATCGGTCGGACGGGAGGCGGGGTTTTTGGCGGGCGACCGCCCTCGGGGCGTCGCCCACCCCGGGACCTTCCTCCCCCCCCTCCTGCCAGTCCGGCGGGGGCGGAGGACGCGCCGCGCCCTCGGCGAGCTGGCGATCGTCCGTCATCCGGGAGAGGGAGTGGATCAACGTGAGCCAGACCCGGCCCTGGTGGGCGATCGTGCTCTCGACCCGGTGGCGCAGGTCGTTCACCCGGTCCTGCGAGTCGGCCTCGACGCGGCGGATCTCGCCGATGAGGTCCTTGCGGAGGCCGGCGAACCGGTCCTCGCCGCCCCCTTCGCCGGGCTCCCCGGGGGTCTGGGAGATCTCCTGGATCTTGAGCCACGTCTTGCGGACCACCGGGACCAGGCGATCGGTCAGGACCTGGGTGCGGTGGTCGAGCTCGTTGAGCTCGGTCCGGACGGTCGACTCGAGCCGCAAGAGCGCCTGGGAGCGCTCCTCGAGAGCGGTCTCGACCTGCTCGAGCCGCTGGATCGCCTCCCCCTGGTCGAGCCGCAGCCGCTCCTCGGCCTCCTTCACCTTCCGCTCCGAGGCGTCGTGGCTCTCCTGTTGGAACCGGGTGGCGGACTCGTCGATCCGCTCCCGGATCGCGCGGTCGAGCACCTTGGGATCGAGCGAACGCTGCGCGGTCTGGTCGACCTCGCGCTTCATGCGCGCGAGCAGCTCGAGGTACTTCTGCCGTTCCTGCTCCTGTCCCTCCAGGATCCGCTCCTCGAGGTGCTGCTGGAGGCGGACCTGGAGGTCGGCCGTCGCCTGGCTCTGCGCCTCCTGGAGCTCGGAGGTCCGGGCGGCCTCCCGGACGGTCCAGCGGGCCTCGACCTCCTGGAGGTGATGGTCGATCAGGGCCGGGAGCCGCTCGTCCCCCTGGGCGGATTGCCCCTCGAGCCACTCGCGAAGCTCGCGGGCCCGGGCATCGAGGGATCCCTTGAGCCGCTCCTCGAGGGCCGAGACCGTGGCGTCGAGATGGGTTTCGGTCGCCCCCAGCCGGGCCTCCAGGGCCTCGCGGAGCCTCCCCTCGGTGGACTCCCGGACCGTGAGCTCGCGGTCCGCCGCCTCCCGGAGGTGGCGGTCGAGCTGGCTCGTGAGCGATCCCCGAAGCTCCTCCTCGGCCTGCTTGGAGCGCTCGTGGATCTCGGCGACGGCGCGTTCGACCTCCTCCATGGCGGAGCGGCGCGACTTCTCGATCTCGTCGCGCAGGGTGTCCGAGAGGGCGCGGCCCAGCTCGGCCAGCTTCGGTTCCACGGAGAGCCGGACCCGCCGGTCGAGCTCGGGGGCGAGGGCGGAGGCGAGGGTGTTGCGGAGCTGGCTCTGCTCCGTCTCAATCTTCCGGAAGACCTCCTCCCGCAGCGTGGCGATCGCCGACTGCTGCTGCTCCAGCAGCTGGACGATCTGGCCCTCCAGGGCCTTCGCCGAGGCGGCCGGCGCGGCCTCGGGGTCCGGGATCCGGTCGAGACGCTCCGTGACCCGGCGCTCGGCCTCGAGGAGGCGTTGGTCGATCTCGTTCATCACGGATTCCCGCACGGCGGCCAGCGCGAGCTCGACCGTCCGAGCGGTGTCCGCGGGGCTCGCCGGGGGGGCGCCGGCGCGGTCGCCGATCCGGCGGTCGACCTCGATCTGGACGAGACGGCGGATCTCCGATTCCCTCGGGCCGATCGCGTCGTCCCCGGGGACGGCGAGGCCGAGCATCGGGACCGCCGCGGGCGACGGCAGGAGCGAGGGATCGTCCTTCGTCGAGACGGGGACGGCATCGTTCTCCTCCCGGACCCCCGAGTTGGTGAGCGGCTGATCGGAAGGAGCGGACCACGGGGGGGTCAGGTCGGCCTCGGAAGCATCGGCGGGGGTCGGGACGACGGCGGGTTCCGGCGTCGCCTCGTTCTCGTCGAGCTCGACGTCGAGGTACTCCTGGGCCCGCTTCGCCGCCTCGGCGCTCACCGGCACGTGGCGGCCGCGGGAGCGCTGGAGCAGGAGGGCCGCGCTCTCCATCGCCGTCGCGATCCGCCACATCTCCTTGCGGCGGGCCTTGCCGCCGTGGTGGTCGGTGTCGACCACGTGGGCGCGCAGCTTCGGCACCTCGACCAGGTCGACCCGCTGGCGGATCGGGGCGAGCTTGTCTTCGTTGCGGTCCCGCACATATTGGAGGACGAGCGGGAGGGTCTCCTTGCCCTTCACGTTCGTCGGCGGGAGGGATTCGACGGCGAGGTCCCGGACGGTCAGGTTCGACGACGACCACGCCTGCAGACGTCGCAGGTGCCTCGGGCCGATCGCCTCGGACCGGGTGACCCGCATGACGGCGAGGGAGAGCGGGATCTTCTCCTGGAGCTCCTTGAGGTCGGTCCTCGGCTGGGGGAGGAAGTAGGGGAACGCGAGGATCGCCCCGAGGGAGACGAGCGAGGTCGGCAGCGAGCGGACCAGGTCGAGGATCACCCGCATCGTCGCTCCCCAGCGGTCCGAGGCGACGAGGAGGACCGGGTCCGTGTCGCCCTTGTGGAAGAGGAACCCCTCGCCGACGAGGCCGTAGAGGGCGGATTCCGGGGGGGGCCCGCCCCGGCCGGTGGCTCCCCGAGGGCCGCCCATCGAGGAGTACCAGCGCAGGATCGACGGGCCGAACCCCCCGAGTTTCAGCAGGTCGGAGGTCGAGAGCACGAGGGTCTTCATCCCGAGCCTGGGACGGTCCTCCTTGGAGAGGAACATCCGGCCGAGGCAGGTGTAGCGTCCACCGTAGGCCGGGTAGAGGAAGAGGTTCGGGTAGTAGGAGAGCGGGAGGCCGGGTTCCGGATCCCAGTAGTCGTGCGTGTCGGCGACGTTGATCGTGAGATGGCCCACCGTCCGGACGACGTCCACGGTCTCCCGCTGCCCCGGGAAGCCCTCAGGGATCGTCGTGTAGCCGGGGCTCTCCGCCTCGTTGTCGACCTGCCGGCACCAGACGACGGCGACGGGGCGCGCCGGCTGGTTCGCGTCGTCCGACGCCGGGAGCGGCGCCTCGGGGGACGACGCGGACCCGCTCATCCGGCCCCGGTCGAGCGCCGCTCCAGGATCCGCTCGCAGATCCGGGCGAGCGGGAGGGTCGTGTTGACCATGACGGGCACGCCGAAGTTCCCCCCGGCGGCCGGGGAGACCTCGGCGCCGGACTCCGCGAGGAAGAGGGGGTTCCCCTCGCCGGCGGCGACGGCGCTGGAGATCAGGAAGACGTCCTCCTTCGCGGAGATCTGGCGGCCGTCGTTGGCGACGAGGATCGTCCCCATGCCGGCGCCGTCCTGACGGAGGAGGAACTCGGCGGTGTCGAAGCCGCTCCGGTAGGTGCGGTCCCGAACGGTCTGCTCGATCTCCTTGTAGAAGTCCCTCAGCTTGTCCGCCTT
>DASYZN010000121.1:0-11500 GCA_035946105.1 Thermoplasmata archaeon
GCGAGGGCTCGCCGGTCGCGCAGGAGCGGCCGATCTGGCGTCTGCCTCGGGGACGGCCGACGCGTCGGTACTGGGTGACCCGGGACCAGCTCGCGGAGATCTACGACGAGTCCCGCGGACGCGAACGGGTACACGTGGCTCTCCAGGGATTCAACGGCCTGAGGGAGTGCGAGCTCCTACGGCTGCGCTGGCAGGACGTCCAGCTGACCGGAGGAATCCCGACGCTCGCGGTCCTGGGAAAGGGGCGCGACGGGGGAAAGCCGCGGACGATCCCGTGCACGCCGACGACTCGCGTCGTCCTGGAGGATTGGAGACCGAGGTCTTCGTCGGGTCTGGTGTACGGGGTCGGCCACTCGGCCGCCCATGGAGAGCTGGCCGCGCTCGGGAAGAGGCTGGAGCTACCGGTTCCGCTGAGCGGCCATGTGCTGCGGCGTTCGTTCGGACGGATCGCCTACCAGGCCGGCGTGCCCCTCGTCGACATCCGGAACCTCTACGGCCACGAGTCGATCGAGATGACGACGTACTACATCGGCGTCGACCAGGACGCGATGGCCGCCGGCGTCGCCCGGTTCGATTCGTTCGTTCGGCCGCCGTCGATCTCGGGGCCGGGAGCCTGACGTGGAGCGCGGATTACCGGGAGGTCGTCGGTTCAAATCCGACTGGGCCCATTCCTGGTCTTGAACCCATGAGGGTTCAGGCCCGAGCAGGACATTGGTACCGTGAGTTCCCCAGATAGGTCGAGGGTCGTTCGTGCACTCGGCCTTGCGGGAGCCCCGATCCGGCCCTAGTCAACGAGTCGAGAACGGAGACGGCTCAGCTTTCGGTAGAACCCTGGTCGAAGGCCGAAGGCCCCGAACCTCACGACTTGACCATCCACGACGAACCAAGCGCGGTAGATGCCCACGTGAACGCTCCACACTTCATTCTTGGAGCCGCGCGGGGGTTTGAGTTGGTCCACGGAGTACCCCGCGCCCGACGAGTACGGGTAGACCCGCATGCGGTCAAAGGCTTCCTCGAAGACGCCCCGGATGTCGGGCGGGAGAGCGAGGAACTCGGGCCGCGCCTCGCGGCGCATCACGACGGAGTAGACCACACTATCGCCCTCGGGACCGGAGGGCTTTCGACTCGGCGATTACCTGCTCGATTGGGATATCCTCCCCGCCTCGCAGGCGTCGCCCGAGCTCCGCCCATGTGAGCCGGTTCGGATGCGCGGCCAAGAGCGCTTCGATGACCTCGTCGTACGACTGATCGCCTTCCTTGAGCGATCCCAACCTCTTCCGAGTAACCTGGCTGACCGTGATCGTGGTCGCTGCTGAGGAACTCATTGCAATAGCTCCTATTGCAATGGCGACTATTAACCCCACCGCGGCGATAGTTTGAGGTGCACTCAGGACTACGAACCGGGCCGCGATTGCCACCGAAGGGGCGTGGGCTGTTTCAGTTCGCTCCCCCAACAAGAGGGTCGGATGCAACCGGACGCACGGTTACAGGAGGATCGAACGGAGAACCCGGGAGGCCTGAGGGATGTCGCCGATCGTTCTAGACGTCCGCCCGATCGAAACGGAGCTAGGGTTTGGCGAGGATCAGGTACCCGAACCCCAAGACGTCCCTATACCCTCGGAGATATTCGTCTCGCCGAATATCCGCCATCTCCCGAGCAAGGGGAGCCAACTCATCTGAGGGGTGGGCGAAGGCGAACTCCTCCAACCCCCGGTATGAGGCCCATTCGAATTCGTCCCACTCCGATTCGCTTGTCACGTCCACATGGACGGGGCGCAGCCCCGCCGCCACAGAGTCTTCGACAAGTTGGGCCAGGGTGGGCTCGAGATTCCCGAGCATCTTGACGAGGTCCTCTGTGGGCGGCCGTACCCAGAACGCGTCGCCGTAGAGTGCTCGCCCTCCGTGATTGAGGTGCTGCTGAAGTCCGGCTAGTGCTGCCTTGCTTCCTCCCCATGCATGGGACGCCCCGATAGAGATTACACGGTCAAACGACCCCTCAAATTGTGCGGCGTCGGCCTCCTTGAAGGACACACGCGCGGAGAGGCCGGTGCGCTTGGCGAGGTCCCGACCTCTCTCGAGTTCGTCCAAGTTCGTATCGACGCCCACCCCAGCGGCACCCGGGGTCTGGGCGATGGCGCGGAGCATCAGCTCGCCCCATCCGCACCCTAGGTCGAGGACCTGGACTCCAGGGAACAGCTCCAGTCGAGCGAGGAGCCGATCCGCATGCCACGTCGACAGGGGGGTGTTCCAGGTGAGCGCACGGTGGCGGAGTCTAACGAGACGGGGATCGGGAGAGGTCACGACACCGAATCGGAACCCAGCCGCGAGATGAAGCCTACCAAGCGTGGAACCCGAAACCGGGGGTGGGAGCAGCTCTCTATCTTCAAGGCCTCGTTTCAGAGCGTCTCCGGCCCTCGGGGGGGGCGCGGGTCTGTGCTGCTGGGAGGCGGGCTTGAACCTTCAAGGGTCCAAAACCGACTGGACCCATTTCATGGACTGGCCACGAGGCTCGGCCACAGGAAGCATCGGCGGTTCATCGGGATCCGGCACGACTCGATGTCGGCTCGAGCCGGGCGGATCCTAGTCCAAGGCTCCCGAAGCGGGCCTCGAGAGTCGCGCCTCGATTGACGCGCTCAAATGGAGTGCTCTCGGGGGCGGGCACACCGAAGATCCTCCGAGCGACATGGGATCCGGCGCCGAGAGCTTCCGCGGCCGCTCATATGGCAAGGGAGGGACCGCGGACTCGGGGACCGCGGAGTCCCTTAGCTGGCCTTAGGTCCGGTGGCAGCGCCGCACTCGGAACAAAATTTCGAGCCGGCAGGAATCACAGCCGAACAGTGTCCGCACGGGACCGTCGAGGGTGCCGGGGAGGAGGCTCCCCCCTTCGGCAGCCGGCGGAGCAGGACGATCGCGATCACCCAGACCCCGACGATCAAGAGGATCCAGGTGATGAACGCGACGATCCCAACGACGAAGAGCAGGGAGATCAGGTTCCCCACCCCCGAGAATAGGCTGGAGAACGGATTGCTCGAATTGTTGCCGGCGCCGTTCTGGTGATTGTTGTTCCCATTGTTTCCCAGGGTGACGACCAGCGTCTGAACCGGACTGGTCGACCGAGCGCTCGCCGAATCGGTGACGCTGACCGAGACGGCAAAGCTGCCCGATTCGGAGGGGTTGCACTGGAAGCTCGAGAGATTCTCGCTCGGGCATCCGTTCGGAAGGCCTTGATAGACGAACCCATACGGTGGGGTCCCGCCGCTCGCGCTCGTTTGGATGCTGAGCGTTCCGCCCTGCGTGAGTTGGGCCGGCGAGAGGAGCAAGGAGGCGATCAATGTCGTCGCCAACGCCCGAGTCGGGGACACGGACCCCGAGGGATCCGGACGATGCGTGGTCCATGGCGCGAGTTGGGGCATCGAGATTGCGAGAGCCGCCAGAACGACGAGGAGGAGGGGAAAAGCGAGGCGGCGTTCGCTTTTCTTGGGGGAAGTTCGCGCCCTCACGATCGGCTCCCGTGGGACCGGGGTTCGAGGCTCATCGAGGCCGATCGCGCGGCTCCGACGTTTGAACCTGTCGGTCGATCGGACCGACCTAGGTATCTTGGATCCCCGCCGCGGCGGCTCGATCGAGGAACCACTTCGTCTCGAGACGGCCGCGGATCCGGGCCGCCGGCGGACGCGCCCCCCGTCCGGCTGCGACCCCGAGGCAACGACGGACGGCCGACCTCTTCTCCGAACCCGTGGCGACGAAGGCGATCGCGTTGGCGCGGGTAAGCGCTCGGAGGGTGAGGGAGACCCGGGGAACCCGGGGGGCCTCGGTCGGCCGATCGACGGCGACGGCCCAGCGGTCCCGGACGGTCAACTGGGGCGATCCGGGGAACAGCGAGGCCGTATGCCCATCCCGACCGACCCCGAGCAACACGACGTCGAAGGCGGCCGCGGGCCGCTGTCCGGGTCGTCGCTCTCCGAGACAGCGGCCCAGCCGTTCACTATACTCGAGGGCGGCCTCCCGATCGGAAGGGCGCTCCCCCTCGATCCGATGGATCCGCCTCGCGGGGATCTCTCGGATCCGGAGGAATGTCCGCTCGGCCAGCCGGAAGTTGCTCAGCGGGTCCGTCGGCGGGACCATCCGCTCGTCGGCCCAGAAGACGTCGACCGACGACCAGTCGAGATCGATCGACTCCTGCGTTCCGAGCCATCGGAAGAGCCGGCGAGGTGTCCGGCCCCCGGAGAGGACGAGGCGGGCGCTCCCTCGATTTTGGACGGCCGAGTCGAGCCGGTCGACGATCCAGCGACCGGCCCACGTCGCGGCTTCGGCGGGGGAAGCGGCGACCTCGACCGAGACCGTCGAGGTCAGGGTCGGGGCCCCCGGGGCGCCCCTAGGACGGGGAAGATCCGACCCGCGGTCTTCGGGCCCCATGATCCCGCCGGATACCGGGCGACGCGAATGGGGTGGGCGAGGACCGCATCGAACACCCGCCAGGACTCCTCGACCTCGTCGGATCGGACGAAGAGCGTCTGGTCCCCGCGCATGACGTCGAGGAGGAGCGTGACGTAGGCCTCGGGGAGCGGACCGAACGCCTCGGCGTAGCGGAAGTGCAGGCGGTGCGTGACGAGTCCGATGTCGTGTCCGGGCTTCTTGATCTCGAACCCCAGATCGAACCCCTCATCGGGTTGGAGGGTGATCGTGAGCGTGTTGCCCGCGATCTCGGGCGAGGCCGAGCTCGGGAAGAACCAGACCGGCGGGGCGCGGAACCGGACGACGATCTCGGTGAGCTTCTCCGGCAGGCGTTTGCCGGTTCGAAGGAGGAACGGGATGCCGTGCCAGCGCCAGCTGTTCACGAAGAGCCTCAACGCGACGAACGTCTCCGTTCTCGAGGTCCGGCGGACCCCCGGCTCTTTCCGGTAGCCCGGGACCCGCCGAGCGCCGAGGTGGCCGGGACCATACTGGCCGAGCACGATGTCCTCGTCCCGGATCGGGGCGATCGATCGGAGGACCTTCACCTTCTCGTTGCGCACCTGGTCCGCCTCGAGGCTGCTCGGCACCTCCATGGCGGTGAGCGAGAGGAGCTGAGCGAGGTGGCTCTGGACCATGTCCCGGAGCGCGCCGGTCCGGTCGTAGTAGGCCGCCCGATGCTCGACCCCGAGGTCCTCGGCGACCGTGATCTCGACGTGGTCGATGCGGTCCCGGTTCCAGACCGATTCGAACAGCATGTTGGCGAACCGGAAGGCGAGCAGGTTCTGGACGGTCTCCTTGCCGAGATAGTGGTCGATCCGGTAGACCCCGCGTTCCGGGAGGAACTGATGGACGGTCCGGTTTAGCTTTCGGGCCGTCGGGAGGTCGCGGCCGAACGGCTTCTCGAGGACGAGCCGGGTCCACCCCGGGGCGCGGTGGAGCCCCGCCCGGCCCATCGAGCGGATCGTCGCCGAAAGCGCCTCCGAGGGCAGGGCGAGGTAGATCACCCGATTCCCGCCGAGATCGTGCTCCCGATCCAGGGCCCCGGCCCGTTCCCCCAACCGGGCGAAGGCCGTTCGATCGTCTCCTCCGAGTCCGGAGAAGAACAGGACCCGCTCGGCCCAGCCTCGGGCGATGCGGGCGGCCGCGATCCCGTTCCGGGCGAGCGCGGCAGCCGCGAAGGCGCGAAACTGGCGTTCCTCCCAATCGCGCCGCGACGCCCCGAGGACCCGGAATGGGGGATCGCCCGGCGCCGACGGTGGACTGAGCCGATAGAGCGCGGGGAGGAGCTTCCGCTCCATGAGGTCGCCGGTCGCCCCGACGACGATGAACAGGTGGCGATCGACCGGCCGTCCCGCCACGTCGGATCACTCCGTTCGGGTCGAATGGCCCCCGAACTCCTTGCGGAGCGCGGCGAGGAGCTTCTCGACCAGCGGGTCGGGCTCGCGGGAGCGGATCCGCCGCTCCAGCGCGGTCAGGATGACCGGCGCCGAGACGTTGAGGTCGATGGATTCGGCCGCGGTCCATCGTCCCTCGCCGGAGTCCTCGACGAACGGGGCGAGGGCGTCGAGCGCCCGCCGGTCCTTCAAGGCGTCCGCGAGCAGGTCGAGCAACCACGATCGAACGACGCTCCCGTGCTGCCAGATCGCGGCGATCGCCCCAAGGTCGAGCGCGAACTCGTGCTTCGCGTCGAGGAGGGCGAACCCCTCGGCATACGACTCCATGAGACCGTACTCGATCCCGTTGTGGACCATCTTCACGAAGTGCCCAGCCCCGGTCTCCCCGACCCGCCCCCATCCAGAGTCGGGCGTGGGGGCGAGCGTCCTCCAGAGCGGTTCAAGGGCCTGGACGTCCGGCGCTCGGCCCCCGAGCATCAGGCTGAACCCTTCCGAGAGGCCCCAGATCCCTCCGCTGACGCCGGCGTCGATGAACCTGATACCGGACCCCGCGGCCTCCCGGCCCCGCCGGATGGAATCCTTGTAGTGGGCGTTCCCGCCGTCGATGAGGAAGTCGCCTGGGGCGAGCCGCCGACGGAACGTCTGGAAGACCGACTCGGTGGCTTCGCCGGCCGGCACCATCATCCAGACGATTCTAGGGGGGGTGAGCCGTTCGATCAGCGCATCGGGTGAGGTCGTCCCCTCGCCCCCTTCGCTCGACAGCGCGGAGAGGGCCTCGGGGCGGCGGGAGTGCCCCACCACTTCGTGACCGCCGCGCAATAGTCGCTGGGCGATCCCGGAACCCATCCGTCCGAGCCCGACGATCCCCACCCGCATCAGGGGCCTCCCTCTGCCCGATGGCCCAGCGCAGGGCGGCTCATGGCCCGCCCCCACGGCTCGGTGGGGCAGCCCCACGAACCGGGTCGATCCACGAGGCGACGGCTCGAAGGGCCCCGACCGGCTCGGGGCCGAGATCGATCCACTCGACCCAGCGAGCTTTCTGGAGCAGCGCCTGGCGATCCCCCTCCGCTTGGCCGAGGAGCAGCTGGTGGAAGGAGCGGGACTGGTCGGGGGGAGCGAGGTCGTCGCGGGTCCGGTCCGTGAGGAGGAGGAAGAGTCCGTTCGGCGGTCCCCCCTTGAACAGCTGGCCCGTGGAATGGAGGTACCCCGGCCCGATCCCGACGACCGTAGAGAGGCCGAGCGTGCTCCGCAATCGGGAGCGCAACTCCCGGAGCGCGGTGAGCGTGTCGGGCGACTCGGCCAGGTAGGCGAGGACGGCGACGAAGTCGGCCGGACGGGATTGCGACAACCACGTCCGGAACCGATCCGGTGGGGTCGGCGACGGTTCCAGCGCCGCGGAGGGAGCGCTCGCGCCGGGGGGCGGAGACGTCCCGGCGGCGTTCGACGCCTCCCGGGCGAGCGATTTCGCGAGTTCGACGTCCGGCTGGTCGAAGGGATCGACCTCGAGGATCGTTCCGACGGAGGCCACCGCGAGTTCCCAACGGAAGAACTCGGCCCCGAGATCGTGTCGATCACGGAGGTCGAGGGCGATCGCGGGGATCCCCCCACGCTCCGCGTCGGCGAGGGCCGTGTCGAGCCGCTCGTCCTCCTCGCCCCGGAGCGTGACCGAGACCAGGTAGCGGTCCGAGGCGCCCCGGGCGTCGAGCGGATCGACCTCGTCGACCACCGGCACGATCCCCCGACCGTTCTTGCCGAGACTCTCGGCGACGAGCTGCTCGATCCACATCGGTAGGCTGGTCAACGAGGGGGACGGGAGGAACGTCGCCTTGTCCCGCCCGGCGAGGGCGAGCTCCCCGAGCTCGGCGGCGAGCCGCATGGCGGGGTTCGCCGTTGCCGGGACCGTTTCGTCGCACCGCTCCGCCATCGTGCGGGCGCGATCCAGCAGTCGGCGGATCGGCAGCCCCGCGAATGCTGCCGGCACCAGGCCGAACTCGCTGAGGGCGCTGTAGCGCCCACCCACGTCGCTTCGGGGGGCGAATCGGACCCGGAACGCCCGCTCGACGGCCCACGCCTCCAGGGGGCTGTGACCGTCGGTGATCACGCCGAACTGATCTCCAGGACGGGGATTCGACTTCGCGACCTCCGCGAAGAAGAAGGCGAGGAGGCTGCGGGGTTCGAGGGTCGTCCCCGACTTGCTCGAGGCCAGGAAGAACGTCTTCCGGAGATCGGCGGCCTTGAGGAGCGATCGGATCGCGGTGGGGTGGAGGGTGTCGAGGAAGAGCAACTTCGGCCACCCTCGACCCCTCGGATACGTCCGGGCGAGCACCATCGCGGCCCGGCTCGATCCCCCCATGCCGAGGAGCGCGACCTGCTTGAATCCCGCCTCCTTGACCTTTGCCGCCTCCTCGAGGATCTCCGGGACCCGCCGTTCCATCGCGACCGGGAGATCGAGCCAACCGAGACGAGAGGCGACGCTGAGCGGCGCCGCGGCGGGCCAGGCACCCGGATCGCGGTCCCAGATCCGCTGAGGGAAGCCCTGTCGCTCCCACCGATCGAGGCGGCGTTGGACGGAGGCCTCGAGGTCTCCGAGGCCGGCCGAGGCAGGAGCCGCCTCCGGGCCCGGGGCGCTCGGATTCATGGTTCGGTCTTCTCCCCGTTCCTCCCGAGCACGGACTCCGCGGCCGCCAGTACACGGTCGACGGTGAACCCAAGCTGCTCGAGGACGGCGGCCCCAGCTCCGGAGGCCCCGAACCGTTCGAGGCCGATCGAGCGACCGGTCGTTCCGACGTAGCGCTCCCAGCCGATCGGGGTCCCCGCTTCGACAGAGACCCTCGGGATCCCAGGAGGAAGGATCGAACGCCGATAATCGACCGGCTGACGATCGAAGAGCTCCCAGGACGGCATCGAGACGACCCGGGTCGGGACGCCACGACCCTCCAGGATCGTCTGGGCCTTGAGGCAGAGATGCAGCTCGGAGCCGGTCCCGATGAGGATCACCGAGGCCGCGACGCGGGACGCCTCGACGGCGACGTACGCGCCGCGAAGGGTCCCGGCGGTCGAGATGGGTCGCAGCGCTTCGAGGACGGGCAGCTTCTGGCGGGTAAGGGCCAGCGCGGTCGGGCCCGGATGGCTCAGGGCCGCCCGCCAGGCGGCGACCGTCTCGTACGCATCGGCCGGCCGGATCACGATGAGACCCGGGATCGAGCGGAGGCCGAGGAGTTGCTCCACCGGCTGGTGGGTCGGACCGTCCTCCCCCAATCCTACGCTGTCATGGGTGAAGACGGAGATCGAATGCGCGCCCATCAGCGCGGCGAGGCGGAGGGCGGGCTTCGCGTAGTCGGAGAAGATCAGGAAGGTCGCGCCGAACGGGACGATCCCCCCGTGCAGGGCCAAGCCGGAGCAGATCGCGACCATGGCATGTTCCCGGACGCCGAAGTGGAGGTTGCGGCCGCACTCGGCCCCATATCCGAAATCTCCGAGGCCGTCCAATGTGGTCTTCGTTGACGGGGCGAGGTCCGCGGAACCACCGAGGAAGCCCGGGAGCGCCTTGGCGATCGACTGCATCGCGGAGGCCGAGGCGTCTCGGGTCGCCACCGAACCGTCCTTCGCCCGAAAGCTCAGGAGGTCTCGATCCCAGGACGGGGCAAGCTCTCCGCGCATCGCCCGCCCGAACTCCTCCGCGAGGTCGGGGAACGCGGCCCGGTAGGCATCCCACCGGTCCTCCCATTCGGAAGCCGCGGTCGCCCCGCGCGCCCCGATCGCGGCGAAATGGGCCCGAACGTCCGGCGGCACCAGGAAGTCCGGTTCGATCGGCCAGCCGAGCTTCTCCTTCGTCCGCCGGACCCCGTCGGCTCCGAGGGCCTCCCCGTGGGACTCCTTGGTGTCCTGTCGAGGGCTCCCGTATCCGATGTGGGTGCGGATCCGGATCAGCGAAGGACCCCCGTCCCACCGACGGGCTTCCGAGATCGCCCGGTCGATCGCTTCGAGGTCGTTCCCGTCCTCGACGTGGCTTACCCTCCACCCGTACGATTCGAATCGGCGACCGACATCCTCCGTGAAGGAGAAGCTCGTCGGTCCCTCGAGCGATACGTGATTGTCGTCGTAGAGGTAGACGAGCTTGCGGACCCCCAGGGCCCCGGCGAAGGAGGCCGCCTCGGAGGCGATCCCCTCCATGAGGTCCCCGTCCGAGCAGAGCGCGTAGGTCCAATGGTCGACGAGGGGGAATCCCGGCCGATTGTAGCGCTGCGCGAGATACCGCTCGGCGAGGGCGAAGCCGATGCCGTTCGCGAACCCCTGGCCGAGGGGACCGGTGGTCGCCTCCACCCCCGGGGTATGGCCGTACTCCGGATGGCCCGGCGTGCGGCTGCCCAATTGTCGGAACGACCGGAGGTCGTCGAGGGAGAGGTCGTAGCCCGCGAGATGCAGCGCGGCGTAGAGCAACGCCGATCCGTGGCCGGCGGAGAGGACGAAACGGTCTCGGTCCCACCACGTGGGCCGTCGGGGGTCCGCGCGAAGATGCCGCGTCCAAAGGACATAGAGCATCGGCGCGGCCCCCAGCGGAAGTCCGGGGTGTCCCGACCGCGCCCGTTCCACCATGTCGACCGAGAGGAATCGGAGCGTGTTGACCGCCCGCTCGTCGAGTTCGCTCATCGAGGACCCCTTCGGGCGATTTTCGCGCGAGCGAGAGCCGCTGCCCCCATGACCCCGGCCTCGGGACCGAGCCCGGCCCGGACGATCCGAAGGTTGCGGACCGCCACTTCGAGCGCCTGCTGGCGGACGAGCGCCTCCGTGGGGGGAATGAGGGACGGCAGCCCCTCGATCACTCCGCCGCCGAGGATCACGACAGAGGGGTTGAACGAGTTGACGATGCTCACAACCCCGGCCGCCAGGTACTCGACCGTTTTTTCGAGGATCTGCTGGGCGAGGGCGTCCCCGGCCCGATAGGCCTCGGTGACCGTCTCGGCCCGGATCGCCGACGGCTTTCCGGCGATGGTCAACAGCCGCGCCGCGGCCACAGGCCGTGTGGCGGCGATCTCCCGGGCGCGTTCCCCGATCGCCCAACCGCTCACGTAGGCTTCGAGACAGCCCGAGTTCGGACAGTGGCACTTGCGCCCGTCGAGCTGGATCGTAATGTGGCCGAGCTCCCCGGCGGTGTTCGTCGCGCCGTTCCGCAGGTGGCCGTCGGCGACGATGCCCCCGCCGACCCCCGTGCCGATGAACAGGCAGACCACATCGGATTCCCCCCGCCCGGCTCCGAACTTCCACTCTCCGAACGTCGCTGCACGGACGTCGTTCACGACGATCGTCGGCAACGCAACGGCCTGCTCGATCTTCGACCGGAGGGGCAGACGGCCCCAGGGGAGATTGGGCGCGCTCTCTAACACGCCCGCTGGGGTCACCTGGCCGGCCACTCCGATCCCGACGGCGCCGGCCGACTTGGCCACGTCCCCCAAGCAGGTCTCGATGCAGTCTGCGATGGCGGCGATCACCCGTTGCGCATTAGCATCCGTCTCCGTCGGGTGGCGATGCGAGGCGAGGACCCGTCCGTCCTCCGTGATCACGGCGGTGGCGATCTTCGTCCCTCCGAGGTCGACACCGATCGTCGGTGGGGAGGATCCCGGTGGCCTCGGCAATCCGGCTCGAGTTCCCCG
>DASYZN010000122.1:0-5195 GCA_035946105.1 Thermoplasmata archaeon
CGCGATCGTCTCCCGCGAGCTCGGCGTCCCCTGCGTGGTCGGCACCCGCAAGGGGACCGAGCTCATCGGGAACGGGGCGCTGGTGACCGTGGACGGCAAGGCCGGACTCGTCTTCGCCGGGACCGAACGGGCCGAGCGGGCGAAGGCCCGCGCCCCAGCAACGCCCTCGTCGGAGGGCGTCGGCTCCCACGACCACCACCCGATCACCGCGACGAAGGTCTACGTGAACGTCGGGGTGCCGGAGAAGGCGGCCGAATACGCGCGCCTTCCCGTCCAGGGGGTCGGCCTCCTTCGGATCGAGTTCATCTTCACGGCGACCGTCCGGGAGCACCCCCTCTCCCTGATCCGCAAGGGTCAGCGGGCCGAGCTCGTCGATCGGCTCGCCCAGGGGATCGCGACGGTCTGCCAGGCGTTCTACCCGCGCCCGGTCATCGTGCGGACCTCGGACTTCAAGACGAACGAGTACCGCGGGATGCCCGGCGGCGCCGAGTTCGAGCCGTCGGAGGAGAACCCGATGATCGGGTGGCGGGGCTGCTCCCGGTACATCTCCCCGGTCTTCCGGCCGGCGTTCGAGGCCGAGCTCGAAGCGATCCGGACCGTGCGGGTCGACAAGGGGCTGAAGAACGCCATGGTGATGCTCCCGTTCGTCCGCAACACCTGGGAGCTCGAGCAGATCGAGGAGACCATGCGGGCCCAGGGGCTCCGACGGAGCCGGGACTTCCAGCTCTACCTGATGGCGGAGGTCCCGTCGACCGTGCTGCTCGCCCGCGAGTTCGCCCGGCACTGCGACGGGTTCTCCATCGGCTCGAACGACCTCACCCAGCTCGTCCTCGGCGCCGACCGGGACTCCGAGACCCTCGGCCGCATGGGCTACTTCGACGAGCGGGATCCCGCGGTCCAGCGGGCGATCGAGCTCCTCCTCGAGGGGGCCCATGCCGCGGGCCGGACCGTCGGGATCTGTGGCCAGGGACCGAGCGTCTATCCCGAATTCGCCGAGTTCCTGGTCCGCCGGGGGATCGATTCGATCTCCCTCAATGCCGATACGGTCGTCCCGACGCTGCGGACCATCGCCTCGCTCGAGCAGCGGATGAAGCTCGAGGGTCTTCGGGACCCTTCCCGCGAACGGGCCCACGGAGACTAGGACGGGCCGGGCCGCCTCGGCGGCCTCCAACGGGGCGGCCCCGCGGGACCGACCGCGGGCAGATGGAGTTCCGCCGTGGGGGGAAGTTCGTAGACCGCCCGGGTCCCGACGACGTCGAACCCGGCCGAGAGCGCCGGTTCCAAGCTCTCGGGATCGTCCGCCACGGCCTCGAGGCGCTCGAGCCCGCCGGGGAGGGGGGGCTGGAGCGCTGCGCGATGGAGGGCCTCGATCGTCGTCCCCCGGGACGCCCCGGGGGAGGCCGCGACCCACCAAAGCCCCGCGGTGCTTCCGTCGGTGTACCGTAGGGCGGCCCCGCACGATCGACCGTCGGACTCCGCAAGCTCCAGCCTAAGCTCCTCGTCGTCGTTCGGGTGGAAGAGCAGGACCTCGAGGGCCCGGGAGAGCTCCTCCCGCTCGGAGGGCGCCGTCCAGAACGGGAGGCCGTCCGGAAAGCCGTCCGGCGAGTGGGTCCGGACCACGAGATCGGGTCCGACCGGCCGGGAGGGCGCGTCCGTTCGAACGACGGGGCCTTCGAGCAGGCTGAGCCGCTCGGGGGACGGCACGAACCCGAACGATCGCAGCGCCCGGTCCAGATGCTCCTCGACGGGCTCCGGGACCCGGAACGTCGGGCGGAGCGCGCGCTGGAAGTAGTGGTCGAGCGCCCGTTCGAAGAACGCGGCCTGACGGGCCCGGGCGACCCGGCCGACCTCGACGAAGTTCAGCCTCGGGACCGGGATGCGCTCATGGACCAGGAGGCGCGCCCCGGCGATCTCGACGGCGTAGCCCCCGAGGGCCACGATGAACGATCGCTCCGCGTCGAGGACTCGCCCGACCGCCCGATCGGATCGGAGAGGAGGCACGCCGAGGCACTCCCCCCGCCCTTATGGGCGTCGTGATGCCCCGAAGGTTAATAGTGCCGGTCCCGCTCGCCGGCCGCCCAGGCTCGTTGGGCGGGGGAGGCTCGTCGATCGATGGCCCATCGGAACCTCGCCCCCCCGATGCCGGTCGCTGTCCTGGGCGCCGGGAACATGGGCAGCGGCATCGCCCAGGCGATCGCCCAGGCGGGGTTCCCCGTCCGGGTTCGGGACGTCGACGACGCGATGCTCGACCGCGGCCGGGGACTCGTGGAGCGGACGCTGCAGGGCGGCCTGCAGAGAGGGAAGATTACCAGCCGGCAACGCGAGGAGGTCCTGGGCCGCCTGCTCTGGACCCGCGATCTCGCCGAAGCCGTCCTGGACGCCGGTCTCGTCGTGGAGGCCGTCTTCGAGGACGAGGGGGTCAAGCGTACCCTCTTCGAGGAGGTGGGACGCCTCGCCCCGCCCGGGGCTGTCATCGCCACGAACACCTCCTCGCTCTCCGTGACCCGCCTCGCTCGCTCCGTGGCGGGCCCGGAGCGGTTCGCGGGACTGCACTTCTTCTATCCCGCGGCCATCAACCGCCTGGTCGAGGTCGTCGGCGGTGCGGCGACCGACGCCGCGACGCTCGAGGACCTCGAGCGGTTCGCCTACCGATTGCGCAAGGTGCCGATCCGCGTGAGCGACCGGGCCGGCTTCGCGGTGAACCGCTACTTCGTCCCGTTCCTGAACGAATCGGCCCGGATGGCGGAGGAGGGGTTCGCGAACCTTGCGACGATCGAGGCCGCCGGATCGGCGGTCTTCGGCACGACGCTCGGACCGTTCGAGCTGATGAACCTCACCGGGATCCCCATCGCCTTCCATTCCGAGACCTCCCTCGCCGCGGCGTTCGGCCGGGCCTACGCGCCGTCGAGCCGGCTCGAGGCGCAGTTCAAGGCCGGCGCCCCCTGGCCCTGGCGGGAGACGACGCCCGAGCCGGACCGGATCGATGCCGTCCAGGAGCGCCTCCTCGGCCTCGTGATCGGCATCGCGACCCAGCTCGTCGAGGAGGGGGTGGCGACGGCAGAGGCGATCGACCGGGGCGCGGTGGTCGGCCTGCGGTGGCCGAAGGGGCCGTTCCGCCTCCTCTCGGAGCTCGGCCTCTCGAAGGGCCTCGAACTGGTGGAGCGCTTTGCGAAGCCCTGGGGCGAGGCGTTCCCGGTCTCCGCCGAACTGCGGCGCCGGGCCGGTCTCGGGGAGAAGGCCTGGCCCTTGCACTTCGTGCGGGTCGAGCGGGACGGCCCGGTCGCCTGGGTCCTCCTCGACCGACCCGAGGTCCTCAACTCCCTCAACTCGGCGGTGCTCTCGGACCTCGACGCGGCGTTCGCCTCGCTCGAGGGCGACCGAACCCTGCGCTGCGTCGTCCTCTCCGGAGCCTCCCCGGTCTTCGGCGCCGGGGCGGACATCGGGGAGATGGAGCGGAAGGACCTGTCGGACGGGCGGGCGTTCGGCTTCCTCGGCCAGGCCGTCTGCCGGCGGATCGAGGAGTTCCGTACCCCGGTCGTGGCGTTCGTGGAGGGCTACGCCCTCGGAGGCGGGCTCGAGATCGCGCTCGCCTGCGACTTCATCTTGGCCGCCGAAGGGGCGAAGCTCGGCCTCCCGGAGGCGACGGTCGGCATCCACCCGGGGTTCGGGGGGGCGAGCCGGCTCACGCGGCTTATCGGACCGGCCCGGACGAAGCTGCTCATCTATTCGGCGGAGCCGGTCGACGCGCGCGAGGCCGAGCGCCTCGGATTCGTCGCCCGGGTGATCCCGGCCGAAGGGGCCCGCGAGCAGGTGGCCGCCCTCGCGCGGACGATCTCGACGCGGGCGCCCCTCGCGCTCCAATGGGTGAAGTCGGTCATCCACCGGGGGACCGATGCCCCGTTGGAGACCGCGCTACGGCTCGAGGGGGAGTCGGCCGGTCACACCTTCGGCACATCGGACCGGGGGGAGGGGATGCGGGCCTTCCTGGAACGGCGCCCCCCGAAGTTCGAGGGACGCTGATCCGCCCGATCCCCCCCGACAGGGGACGGACGATCGGCGCCGACGGTCAGGGGCCGGTCGCGGGGCGCGCCACCAGGGCGTCGTAGTCGGCCGCGCTCAGGAGCGCCTCGGGCCGGTATGGCTCCGTCGGCTCGAGCCGGTAGATCCATCCCGCGCCGTACGGGTCGCGGTTGATGAGGCCCGGATTCGCCCGCAGGGCCTCGTTGACAGCGACGACCTTGCCGGCGACGGGGGAGTAGATGTCCGAGACGGTCTTCACGGACTCGAGGACGAGCACGGAGCCGCCGGCCGCGACGACGTGGCCGATCTTCGGGAGGTCGACGAAGACGATGTCCGTGAGCTCGGCCTGGGCGTGGTCCGTGATCCCGACGACGATCCCCGGCGGTTCGGATCGGACCCATTCGTGGCTCTTGAGGTAGCGGCGGTCCGACGGCGTCGCGGTCATAGGGTCCCCTCCTCCCAGCTGAGGGCGTACTTACGTTGTCCCTCGGTCGGCTCGTCGATCGCGGCGCCGAGCGGGGCCAGGGAGGCCCGGGCGACGGCGAGGTCGAGCTCGGCGGGCACCGGGTGGACCTTGACCGCCATCGTTCGGCCGTGGGAGGCGATCCGTTCCGCCGACAGCGCCTGGAGGGCGAAGGAGAGGTCCATGATCTCCACGGGGTGGCCCTGGCCGGCGGCCAGGTTGAGGAGCCGCCCGTCGGCGAGCAGGTAGGCCCTGCGGCCGTCGGCGAACCGGTACTCCTCGACCCCCGGGCGGACGATGGCCCGGTGGGCGGCGAGCCCGGCGAGATCCGGCTTCGAGATCTCGACGTCGAAGTGCCCCGCGTTCGCGAGGAGGCAGCCGTCCTTGAGGACGCGGAAGTGCTCGCCCCGCACGATGTCCCGGTTCCCCGTGACCGTCACGATGAGGTCCGCCTGCCGGGCGGCGTCGAGCATCGGCATCACGCGGATCCCCTCGAGGCGGGCCTCGATCGCCTTCACCGGGTCGACCTCGGTCACGATGACGTCGGCCCCGAGGCCGCGGAGCCGCGAGGCGATCCCCCGGCCGGACCAGCCGTAGCCGGCGACGACGGCGACCTTCCCCGCGATGAGGAGGTTCGTCGCGCCGAACAATCCGTCGAGGACGGATTGCCCGCAGCCGTAGCGGTTGTCGAAGAGGTGCTTCATCGCCGCGT
>DASYZN010000123.1:0-5916 GCA_035946105.1 Thermoplasmata archaeon
GTCACGCGGCTGGTGGAGCGTTCCGTCCTGAGGGCCGTCGGGGCCGATGGATCACGGTGAGGTGGCCGCGGGGCGCCGTAACGGCGTGCCGCGGAGACCGCGGATGAGGTCGGTCTTCGTGACGATCCCCTTGAGCTCCCCGCGTCGGGCCACGAGGACCGCAGGGTAGCGGGTGAGGAGCCCGGCGAGGAGATCGGCCGGGAACTCCGCGTCGACCTGGGGGTACGAACCTTCCTGGACGTCGCGCACCCGGATCCGCCGTCCGTCGGGTCGTGCGAGGGCCCGAAGGATCGTGGTCTCCGAGATCGACCCCGTCACCCGCCCCCCGTCGGTCACCGGGACCTGCGAGATGGCTCCCCGCTCCATCTCCTGGGCGGCGGCGCTCAGGAGCGTGGCGCCGTCCACCGTGATCAGCGAGACGTTCATGAGGTCGCCGGCGCGCAGGGTGGGCGCGGCCACTCCTTCCCGTTCCTCCAGGTAGCGGAGGATCCGCTGCACGAGGTCGAACGAGGGCCGGATCTGGCCCCGTTCGATCCTCGACAGGGTGGCGTCGCTTCGCCCGACCGCCCCGGCGAGCTCTCCTAGGGAGATGCCGAGCGAGAGGCGGCGTTTGCGGATCTCGGCGAGGGGATCCATCCGTCCCGGGTCAGTCCCGGGAGCCTATCGGCCTTGCGCCGGAGGGGGAACGGTCGACCCAGGGGGGCTCCGCTCGAGCTCTCGGGGCCCGGGACGTACCGTGCCTTCGTCGGACGCACGGGCGGCGGAATCGAAACCTACTTGACGCGGTCCCGCCCTTTTGTCCTCGGACCCATGACGGCCCCGCCCCGCCGGATCGCGTGGATCATCGCGCCGCCCGAGCTCTGCTGCCTCTGCAAGGAACCGCTCAGCCAGCCCGACGAGACGAGCTCGTGGAACGGCCATCCCGCGCATCGGGACTGCGTGAGGATCCATCTCGTCCAGCGGGACCCCGCCTTCCGGGAAGGGGAGCCGACCGACGCCCCGAGCGAGGACGCCTCGGACGGTACGGAAGGCACGCTCTCGCGGGACGACGACGAGGGCGATTTCGGCTGAGCCTTCGGCGGGATCCTGGGGCGGCAGGGACGGGCCAGGGCGACCCCGTTCGTCCTAGGGCCCGCCGGCCACGGTCCGACCCGGGGTCGGCTAGATCAACCGGCCCGTCTCCCGCCGCCGGAGATCGCGCAGGTGGAGGATCAGGCGCTGCAGGTCCGTGGCCTCGGGCGGCAGGAGGCCGAGGAAGCTGTTGGATTGCGACAGCGCCCCGAAGCGGTACTGCGCCGCCCCGTACCCCGCGATCGACCCGCCGCCGAACGGTTGGATCCAGATCGAGCTGAGCCCCAGGATCCGATCGGCGACGCTCCGTTGGACGACGATGTCGGAGATCGTCTCGAGCGGGATCGAATCGATGGAGTAGCCGATGACGCCGCGCCGGCCGATCGTGCGGTGGTTGGTGACCCAGTAGCGGAACTTCGAATAGGCGAGCAGCGCGTAGACGATGCTGACGCCGACGATCAGGGCGAAGACCACCACGAGGAAGGCGACGACCGCGATGAGCGCCCCGAAGGCCGCTCCGCTCAGAAGGAAGGAGGCGGCGAACGGGATGATGAAGACGAGGAAGATCACCGCGCTCAGCAGGCCCCCGATCATGAGCCGCCATTTCAGCCGGGGGTTGGGGACGATGATCCGGTAGAGGATCTCCTCCTCCTGCGGGTGGAACGGCAGATCCGCCGGGACCGGAAGCGGTCGCATCACGAGTCCGGCCGGGCTAGAGGAGAGGCTCGACGCGGGCCTCGGTCCGGGACCCGCGAGGCTCGCGCTTCCCCCCGGGCTCGCTCCGATCTGCTTCTGTTCCGCGCCGCACGCCTGACAGTACCGGGCGCCGGTGGGGATCGGGGCTCCACAGGCGTTGCAGAACGGCACACCCCAGCGACGTGAGCCGACCGTTGTAACGTTTTCCCGGCCCGCCGATCCGGGGTCCGAACCCCGCGGCGCCCTCGGGCGGTCGGCTCCCGAGAGCCCCGCTCCGCCATCGAGCGAGAACCGTTCTCGTCCGATCTATCGCGGACCCCGAGCCTATCGGATCGCGTGAGGACCCTTTGTGTGGGTCGTGTTCCGGCAGGCGCCGACGAAGGGATCGGCGACGACGGAGGGAGGGGTCCGGTTCGCCCGTGCACCGGCTCCGGCCGCTCCCGAGGAGAAACAGATTATAAGCGGGGTTCCGTTCGAGCGATGGGGTTCCGAAGATGCCCGAGGTCGTCATCACCTGCGATTGGACGATGATGAGCAACCACCACGGGAAGGAGTTCCTGGGGTTCGGAACGACCACGCCCGCCTACGTCTTCCCGGAACGGGTGTATCAACGCCTGTTCTACCCGGAGATGCCCGTGGACGAGCACGGGTACCCTCGGGAGGCGCCGTACGGCATGCGCAAGATCGAGGCGTCGCTCCTCGACGATGGGATCGACGCCCGGATCGTGCACCCGAGCCACCTCGACCGCTACATGCCGGGCGAGGCGAAGGTCATGCTGATCTCGGGACACGACTATTTCGGGCTCAATCCCCCGTCGTCGACGTTCGGCGGGGTGATGCACAAGGAGCCGTTGAATTCGGTCAACTTCAAGCGGATGCTCCGACAGCCCCACGTCCTCGAGGCGCGCCGGAAGGGGATGAAGCTCATCGCCGGGGGACCGTGTGCCTGGCAGCTCTCCCCTCCGACCCGACAGAAGCTCCCTTGGGTCGGCGAGTTCGTCGAATCGATCGGCGGGATCGACTCGGTCGTGGAGGGGGAGTCCGACCAGTTCGTCCGCACCATCGTCCGCAAGGCGCTCCGGGACGAGTTCCTGCCGCCCCACGTGATCCTCGGGGCCAAGGAGGCCCCGAAGGTCGAGCAGATCTCCTCGATCAAGCACCCCAGCGTCAACGGGCTCATCGAGATCGGGCGCGGGTGCTGCCGAGGCTGCTCGTTCTGCTCGGTCACGACCCGGCCGACCCGCTGGTACCCCCTCGAGAAGATCGAGGAGGAGCTGAAGGTCAACCACGGGATCGGGATCAAGAAGGGACTCCTGCACTCCGACGACGTCTACTTCTACGGGAGCCCCAACGTGATGCCCCGCGAGGAGAAGCTGATCCCCCTCCTCCAGCTCGCCAAGCGCTATTACGACCAGGTAGGTTGGAGCCACGTCGCCATCGCCTCGCTGATGACGAAGCCGAAGCTCCTCGGCCGGTGCGGCGAGGTCCTCCTCGACGAGAAGCAGTCCTGGTGGGGCGTCGAGGTCGGGGTCGAGACCGGCAGCCCCCGGATGATCACGGCGGCCATGCCGGGCAAGGTCGCGCCGTTCAAGGCCTCCCAGTGGCCCGAGCTCGTGGTCCAGGCGGCGGGGCTCATGAACGACAACCGCGTCTTCCCCGCCTGCACCTTCATCGTCGGGCTGCCGCAGGAGACCGAGGACGACGTCCTCAAGACGATCGAGCTCATCGACAACCTCTGGGACTTCAAGGCGATCCTCGTCCCGATGTTCTTCGTGCCGCTCGGCCACCTCAAGAACACCGATTGGTTCCGGCGGGACCGCCTCTCCGACGTCCAGCAGGAGCTGTTCAAGCGCGCGCTGAGCCACGGGCTCCGGCAGTCGAAGTCCCTCCTGAGGGACTTCTTCGACTGGGAGACGGCGCACCCGAGGGCCTACCGAGCCACGTTCCGAGGGTTCGTGGGGTTCCTCGACCTGATCGCGAAGATGAACGGGCTCTGGAGCCCTCCGCGGCATCCGACCCAGGGGATCGAGAGTCCGCTTCGGCATCCCGAGCGGATCCCGATGCCGACGATCCCGATGCGGGAATAGGCCCGCTACTCCGCGTCCCCGAGGTCCTCGGGGATCCCGGCCCCGTCTTGGATCGTCGGGTCCTCGGCGGGGTCCGGGGAGGAGACGGGCCGGTACGTTCGGGGCTCCGACGGTCTCGGGGCCCCTCCGATCACGTCGAGCCGGATCTCCTCCCCGTTCCCGTCGTACGCTCGCCACTGGCCCTGGGTGAACGGATGTCCGAGGATCAGGTGCCGACGCCCCCAGTGCCGGAACAGCCGGACGTCCGCCTCGGACGGAAACAGCGCCCCCGAGGGATGGGAATGGACGGTCCCGCTGACCCCGAAATCGATCGGCATCATGTAGAGCTGGAAGTTCGCGTGCCGCTTGCCCGCGGTGGTGCCCGGCAGGAGCAGGAGTTCCGAGATCACCCCGGGCGGGTCCGCCCTCAGGATCCCCCCGAACTCGTTCGGGTAGGCCGAGCGGGCGCAGGCAAGGGCCCCGTCGAGGCAGCGGCGGGTGATCGAGGTCGGGGTCGCGCCGAGCCGCGCCCCGTCCGCTCGCCTACGCCGGGGGCGGAACACCGTCGTCGTCCGACTCCTCGGAGGGTTCGGGCTCCTCCGTCCACGGCAGGATCTTCTTCCCCCGGAGCCGACGGAAGAACCGCCCACCGAACCGGACGAACCGGGCCCTCCGAGGGGACCGGTAGGTGGTCACGACGGACCCGCTCGGCGCAGGCGATTCGTCCTGCCCATCGATGACGACCACCCCGTCCTTGTCGGGATGGACCAGACGGACCCCGACGGTACGGAGCGGCTCGACGACCACGGCGCGCTGGGTCGCCTGGAACGGGGCGAGGGCGGCCACGACGATCGCCTCGACCCCGGGGTCGACGATGGGGCCGAGCGCCGAGAGGGCGTAGGAGGTCGAGCCGGTCGGCGTCGCGACGATGATGCCGTCCGATCGGATCCGTCCCACGGCCCGCCCGTCGATCAGGATCTCGAAGAGGCGCATTTTCGCCACCTGGCTCGTGTGGACCACGATCTCGTTCGTCGCGTCCGGCAATTGCCGGTCGCCGACGCGGCTCGCGAGCTTCATCCGCTCGTCCACGTGGTAGGCGCCCGACAGGGCCCGCTCGATCGCCCCGTCGAACGCCGGGGGCGACGATCCCTCGATCTCGGCGAGGAAGCCGACCGTGCCGGCGTTCATCGCGAGGACGGGGACCCGGGTGCGCTGGAGGGCATGGAGGATCGTTCCGTCCCCCCCGATCACGATCATCAGGTCCGCCTCGAGCCCCTCGAGGGGGGCGCTCGGGCGCGTCAGCCCGAGGGCTGCGCGGGTCTCGTCGGAGAGCAGGACCTCGGCGCGGTCGCCGATCCGTTCGATCGCCCGGCGGGCGAGGTCGAGCGCGAGGCGCTTGTTCGGATTGGCCGTGAGGCCGATCCTCACCGGTAGCCCTCCCGCTGCGCCGACGCGGCGAACTGGGGGTCTCCCCAGGCGAAGACGCTCGTGCGTTCGTCGGCGGTCAGCCGGACCTGGTCCAACGACCGTCCCGCGACATCGGACGCGCCCCCGCCGGCCTCGACGAGGATCCGGTAGGCGGCGGCGATGTCGGTGACGCGAAGGTTGCGGTCGGCGGACTCGTTGTCGAACACGTAGGCGTCCGCGGCGCCCTGGGCGACCTGGGCCATCTCGAACGACGCGCAGCCGAGGGATCGGATCCGCCGGGCCTTCGAGGCGAGGCCGACCGTCCGAGGGTCGGAATGCCGTCCGAGGTTGAGGAAGAGCAGCTCGGCCCTCGCCTCCCAACGTCGGGAGCGGATCGGCAGGCCGTCCTTGAACGCCCCCTCGCCCCGCCGGGCCCAGTAGGTCTCTCCCCGAAAGAGGTCGTGCACGAGGCCGAGCTCGATCTCGCCGAGGGTATGGCGACCGAGCGCGAGGGAGACCGTGGCGAACGGGAGGCCCCGCAGCGCGTTGTGGCTGCCGTCCACCGGATCGGCCACTAGGGTGAGCTCGCCGCCGCGCGACACGAGGCCGACCTCCTCGCTGAGGAGGTTCCAGTCGACCCGCTCCGCCTCCAGGCAGGCGAGGATCTGAGCCTCGG
>DASYZN010000124.1:0-1876 GCA_035946105.1 Thermoplasmata archaeon
TGAGCGAGGAGACGTTCACCCCGCACTTTCCGACCTCGCCGGCCGCTTCGCGGTCGTCGGCATCGATCCCGTAGAGCGTCGGATCGTCGAAGGCGATCGACAGGCCGGACTCGCCGTGGGCGAGCAGGTAGTGGAACCGGCGATTGGTGTCCTCGGGGGTGCCGAACCCCGAGAACATCCGCATCGACCAGACCCGGCCACGGTACATCGTCGGATGGATCCCTCGGGTGTAGGGGAACTGCCCGGGGTAGCCGATCCGGTCGAAGTCGTCGGGCGAGGAGAGCGGCGTGTAGAGCCGGTCGACCGGGATCCCACCCAACGTGGCGAACGATTCGGCCCTCTCGGGGGACTTCTCCAGCGCCGGGCGGAGCGTCTCCTCGTCCCACCGATGGAGCACCTCGGCGTAGGCGCCGCGGGTATCGGGGGAGCCGGTGGGGTCGGGTCGGCGGGCGCTGCGGGAGGCGCCTCCACTGGCCGACATGCCTTTGCCAAGGACGGCCAGTCCATAACCGCGCGGGGTGGTCGACCCCCCGGGGCTCCCTCGCCGGCACCGCCGAGTCCGGGCACACCCCCCAAGGTGGATCGTTGGACGCGTTCGATGTCGGGGTGGTCGGGGCGGGAGTCATCGGTCTCGCGGTCGCCCGAGAGCTCTCCGCCCGAGGACACCGCGTGGTGGTGTTGGAGAAGAACCGCCGTCCGGGCCTCGAGCAGACCACGCACAACAGCGGGGTCGTCCACGCGGGGTTCACGCCCCGGCCGGGCACCCTGAGGGCGCGGCTCGCGGTCGCAGGGAACTCCCTACTCTACCGGGAGGCTCGGCGATGGGGCGTGCCCATCGAAGCGAGCGGAACCCTGGTCGTGGCGCAGACCGCCGGCGAGATGGCACGTCTGGAGTCGCTGTATCGGCAAGGTCGGGAGAACGGTGTGCCGGGGTTGCGGCTGATCGAGCCCAGCGAGGCCCGAACGATCGAGCCGCATCTGGGGGCGTGCGCAGCGGCGATCTTGGCACCCTCCGGTGGCCGTGTCTCTGCGGTACGGTTGGTCGAGGCGTTGCAGGCGGAACTCCTGCGGCGCGGCGCCCGGATCGATCTCGGGACGCCCCTGAGCGAAGTTCGTCCTCGTCCCTCGGGAGGTTGGTCGCTCGTCTCCCCGAACGGGACCGAGTACTCGGTGAGGTACGCGGTGAACAGCTGCGGTGTGGCGAGCGGGCGGGTCGCCGGCTGGTTCGGGGCGCAAGGATTGCGTGTCTATCCGTGCGCGGGGGAATACGCCGTGGTCCGGAACGAGAAGGCGAAGTGGGTACGGTCCATGATCTACGGGCTTCCCCGGCCCGGCTACCCCGGGATCGGGGTCCACTTGACGCGTTCCCTCGACGGCCCGCTCCTCCTCGGGCCGACGGCCCGTTACCAGGACGACGAAACGGCGTCGGCCTCTCCGACCACCCCGCTCGAGGAGTTCGCCGCCGAGGTTGCCCCGATCCTTCCCGGCCTGGACGCTTCGGATCTGGTTCGGGGTGCGACCGGAGTCCGCGCCAAGCTCGCCCCGCCGGGCAGTTCGGAGGCGTTCGAGGACTACGTGATCCGCGAGGAGCCGGCCGGCTCGGGCGCCATCCAGCTCGTCGGCATCGAGTCCCCCGGCCTGACGGCCTCGCTCGCGGTCGGGGAGTACGTCGCCCGGCTCATCGACGCGTCGGAGCGGCGCGGCGCCTAGTCGGTGCGGGAGGCTCCGGTACGCGGAGCCCGACCAGGTCCGTACCTCGTTTGGTGTGGACGGTCGCACCCAGGGACTTTGCAAACTCCGGGAACGACGTGCCGGTCCACTCCGTGTTGTCGGCCAGGACGATCGACCCCGGTCGAAGCCTCGGACGCAGCGTTCC
>DASYZN010000125.1:0-5564 GCA_035946105.1 Thermoplasmata archaeon
CACTTGGGGCCCTTAATGCGAGGCTGGGTTGCATTCCCTTTCGCACGGCGGGCTTACCCCTGCCGCGCTCACTCCCGGCGTCTTCGCTGCACGGGACTTCGGAGTTCGACAACAGGCCGAGACCTTTCGGTCCCGCTTCCCATAATCGGTGCTCTACATCCCGGGCTGGCTCGGCCGAGACCTACCTGCGAGTAGTTTCAGGAGGAACCAGCTATTCCCAGTCTAGATTGGCCTTTCACCCCTAAGCACAGGTCATCCGAGTGATTTGCACGTCAACACCGGTTCGGTCCTCCACCTACCTTTCGGCAGGCTTCAACCTACCCACGCTTAGATCGATTGGCTTCGGGTCTTCCACCTATGACTTCGGGCGAGCGCACCCCGTCCCTGGCGCCTTGCGGCGTTGCGGACTGTCGGTTTCCCTGCGGCTTGGCTCGTTGAGGAGCTTGGCCTCGCCATAGATCGAAACTCCCTGGCCCGTTATTCAAAACGGACGCATGGATCCTGTGTCCACGGCCTTGCGGCCGCTTCGTTCCTTGGGGACCCCATGCGGCTTGTCGTCAGTTGGTTTCAGGCTCTTTTCACCTCCCTTCCGAGGTACTTTTCAGCGTTCGTTCGCACTACTAATGCACTATCGGTCTCGGGACGTATTTAGGATCGGAAGTCTGTACCTCCCAGCTTCCCGCGCGATATCCAACACACGGTACTCGGGATCCCTCCAATCTCGCCTCTCCGCGCCGCCTACGGGACTTTCACCCTCTGTGGTCGGCCGTTCCAGGCCCGTTCGGCTAACGGAGCCAGCGAGTGCGGAGGTCCACTACTCCACATCTCCCCACCCTCGCCGGGCGGGGATTCGGTTTGTCCTACGCCGTTTTCGATCGCCTTTACTCACGGCATCTCTATTGATTTCTTGTCCTCCCCCTACTAGAATGCTTTACTTCGGGGGGTTCCCTTTCCGTTAGGAATGTCCCTTGCGGGACCGGAGTTCCGATTCGGTGATCCGTGGATCGAAGGTTCCTTGCGCCTACCCACGGCTTATCGCAGCTTGGCACGACCTTCATCGGCGCCCGAGCCCAGCCATTCCCCAACTGACAGGAGTCAGCTACACTAACAGCATTCAACAAGCGTCCAGAACGCGTGTGATCGGCGTCATCGGCCGGCGGTCCCAGGACCGCACGGACCTACGCCCTTCCCCGGAGAGACCCTAGTCTCTACGAGTGCACGACGCGCCCTTGCGAGCGTGGCCCGTTGGAACGCGGGTCGCGTATTTAACGGGTGCCCGCGCGCCGCCTCTCTGGGCGCGGGGAAGTTCGCACCGAGCGTTATGAGGGGGCGCCGGGAGGCTCCCTTCGAGGAGGGCGCCGGCACGATCACGATCGAACGGGGCCCGGGAGGGTCCGAGTGAGCCCGGACCCATCGCTCTCCGTCGTCCTCCCGACCCTCGAGGAGCGCGCGGCGCTCGCCCAGCTCGATCCCCCCCTACGGGCGGCCCTCGCCCCCTACGACCACGAGATCATCGTCGTCGACGACGACTCCTCGGACGGGACGGCCGCGTTGGTCCGCTCCTGGGAGTCCGGGGGCCGCTACCGACTGCTCCTGCGCAAGGGGCGACGCGGCCTCGCCACGGCGGTGCTCGAGGGGATCGCCTTCGCCCGGGCGCCCGTGCTCCTCGTCATGGACGCGGACGGCAGCCATCGGCCCGCCGCGATCCCGTCGATCGTCGACCCGGTCCTCTCGGGGGAGGCCGAGTTCGTCCTCGGGAGCCGATGGGTCCCCGGCGGCCGATCCCCGGGCCTCTCCGTCGCCCGCCGCGCCGTCTCCTGGGGGGCCGAGACCCTCGCCCACCCGCTCACGAGCGTGCGCGACCCGATGTCGGGCTTCTTCGCGTTCCGTCGGGAGATCCTCGATCGGGCGCCCCTGCGCCCGACGGGCTACAAGATCGGGCTCGAGATCCTGGCGAAGTGCGAACCCCACCCGCTCCTCGAGGTCCCGATCGACTTCGGCCCCCGACTCGCCGGAGAGAGCAAGCTCGACGAGGCGCAGTACGTGGGCTACCTCCGCCACCTCCTGCGCCTCTACGGCTATCGGTGGTGGGGTCGACGCCCGGGCAGGACGAGGCCCCCGAGGGATCGGGCGTGATCGGCTAACGGAACGCGGCCACGGGGAGGCGGGGCGCTCCCCCCGCGTGGGATCGCACGAACCGGCTCGCGGCGAACCGGCAGAGGCCCTCCGAGTTCGGCTCGCATCCGGAGCAGTTGCGCTCCGCGGGGACCGGGGCGCGGGTCCGATCGGAACGGATCTGCCCCAGCGCGACCTTGAGCCAGCGCTCCTCGGCCTCGCCGTACGGCACGTCGACCCACCCCTCGCGGGCCCCGTTCCCGTCGACGTCCCCGTAGAGGACGACCCCATGGGAGGGGCGGACCCCGAGGGCGGCGTGGACGAGCCGGCATTCGGCGATCGCCTGCAAGACGTCGAACGCGCGGCCGTGGGCCTCGTGGAAGCCGACGAAGAGGTGGGTCGACTTGTACTCGATCGGGTAGACCGATCCGTCGGGGGATCGGACGATCAGGTCCGGGCGGCCGCTGAACCCCCACGCGGGGTCGAGGAGCGTGAGACCGCCCGATCCCCGGAACGCGGGCGCGATCTCGACCCGCTCCGGGGGGAACAGGACCGGCAGGTCCCGCTCGTGCTCGTCCTCGTAGATCAGCACGTCATGGAGGCCGATGTCGAGCCGGCCCTCGGTGGTGCGCGCTCGGTGGCCGGGGGGATCGAAGAGGGGGGAGCGGTGGAGCGGCACGACGTCGAGCGGGGTGCACGGAGCGCGGGGCGGGGCCGCTCCCGGACCCGCGCGGCTTCGGTGCAGTTCCATCTCGTAGGGGCATCGGAAGTACGTCACCAGGTCGTGGGGACTCAGGTGCTCGAGGGGTTCGGGGGACGCGGGTTCGCTCATCCCCCTCGCGTCGCGGTCCCCGGGCTATGAACCTGCGCTTCGACCGGCGGGCGGGGCACGCTCTTCGCCGAGCGCGACGGGAATGTCGCGCCCGTTCCAGCGGACCGACCCGAGCGGGGGCGGCCCGTCCCGCCCTTCGGAGGCTCGGATCTCGACGAGCATCCCAACCTTGAGCGTCCCAAGGAACGCCCGGGCGCCGAGGACGGGTCCATCCGGCCATCGGGTCCGAGCCGCCGGCTCGATGAGGTAGTCGCCGAGCACCTCGGCCGCCGCCTCGAGCCCCGGCGCGCTCGTGCGGATCTCGATCGACGCTGGGGGGCCCCCGACGCCCCGAAGGCGTCGGGCGGAGGGGCCGAAGACGCCCCAGCTCTCGCCGAGCCGGGCGAGCACGGGCCCCACCCGATCGAGACATTCGAGGAGCGACGGTTCGAACGGGGGCTCGATCCCCTCGTAGGCCTGGTCGAGGCGCGCCTGCATGACGAACCGGGTCCGGTTATACGTCTGCCGGACCGCCCCGGCCCGGGCTCTCGGAAGGGCGAACTCCCGGTGCCAGCAGGCGCGGCCGCCGAACATGCACATCCCGTCGGACCGGGACCAGCCGAGCGGCTCGGGCGATCCCTTGGGAGGTCCGTTCGCGTCGGCGCCGCCGTCCTGGGCGTGATATGTGAACGACGTGCCCTGGGGAGCCGTGTCGTAGGAGAGCTGGTAGAGGAACCCGGCCCCGAGGTCGGGGCCGGAGAGCATCTCCCGCTCCACGGCGACCGACCGAGCGGCCCGGTCCGCCGGATCGGGGCTCAGCGACCCGACCCGTTCGGCGTCGAGACCTCGACGGAGTGGATCCCCGGGAAGTGGTAGGGGATCTCGCTCCAGTGTCGGTCGCCGTCGGGCGAGTAGATCAGCTGGCCGGTCGTGGTCCCGAGGTAGATCCCGTGCGGGTCGAGGCCGTCGATGGCGAGCCCCTCCCGGTGCGTGCCGAGATCGCCCGTCCAGCCGCCCTTCGCGGGGATCGTCGGCGCCCACTGCTTCGTGCGCTCGGTCCATCGATAGACCTGCAGACGCCCCTTGGGCGCCGTCCGCTCCATCGGCAGGAGCGGGACGAAGTACGCCTGGCCCGGCTTCGCGGGACTCACCGCGGTCACGAAGCCGAAGTCCTCGGGCAGCGGCTTCCCGATGTGCTTCCAGCTCTCCATCGCGTCGTGGCTCACGTAGATCCCGTCGTGGTCCTGCCGGTAGGCGATCGACGGGTCCGAGGGGTCGAGCGCGACCTTGTGGACGCATTGGCCGAACTCGGGGAACTTCTCCGGCATGAAGCTCACCTTGACGCCCCGGTTCACCGGACGCCAGTGATCGCCCGCGTCATCGGAGCGGAACGTGCCCGCGGCCGAGATGCCGACGTACATCCGCTTCGGCCGGGTCGGATCGAGCAGGATCGTGTGGAGGCAGAGGCCGCCGGCTCCGGGGTTCCACTTCGGCCGGGTCTCGTGCTCGTTCAGGCCCGCGACCGGGCTCCAGCTCTGGCCGCGGTCGTCGCTGCGGAACAGGGAGGCCGGATCGACCCCGACGAAGAGCGTGTCCGGCTCGGAGACGGGCCCGGGCTCGACGTGCCAGAGGTTCACGATGGCGTGCTTGGGGGGCCCCTGATCGAAGTTGAGCGGAGGCCGCTTCTTGCTGACGGTCATCATCGGCGGCGGGATCTCCTTCCAGGAGCGTCCATGGTCCGTGGAGCGCAAGAGCATCGGGCCGACCCATGGGCTGTTCACGGCGGCGTAGACCTGGCCGGGGTGTCGGGGATCCGGACTCACGTGGAAGACGTCCTTCCCCGCCTGGAACGGACCCTTGACGGACCATTTCTTCCGCTTGAGGTCGCTCTCCGCGACGTAGCCGCCCTTTCGAGTTCCGATGTAGAGCCGCACCTTCTTTTCGACCATCGCCTTCCTCGCCCTCGGGAACCGCCGGGAGGCGCTCCCCCGTTATATCCATAGGGGGCCGGGGCCCCGTCCCAGGGGCGCCGCGCGGCCGCCTAACCGCCCTGGATCGAGTGGAGGATGTCGACGGTGTCGTGCCCGCCCAACTTCGTCGCCTGGCCCTTCAACGTGCGGATCTCGGCGCCGTTCACGAAGATCTTGAGGTAGCGGCGCACCTCGCCCGTCTCGTCGCGGATCCGGAACCGGAGGGTCGGGAACTCCTCCTCGAGCCCCTCGAGCAGGCCGCGAACGTCCTTCGCGGAACGCTCCAGTCGTCGGGTCGAGAGGAACTCGGCGAAGACGCCGTCGAGGATCACCGAGGTCATGGGCCGGTCGCCCGCCGGTGGGGAAGACGGGCCGCGGAGAGCGCGCTCAAGCGATCGCCTTCAGCTCGAGCGGGAGCGGGATCGTACCCGTCGAGACGGCGACGAGGCCATGGCGCATCTGGCCGTGGAGGAACTGGCCGTTCGGGAGCGATCGCCAACCCGGAGCGGAGTCGAACGGTTCGCTCCCGACGAGGAGCGACTTCGCGTCGGCCCGGTAGGCGAGTTCGTAGTACGGTCGCTCGGAATCGAGCAGGCCCGGCCCGTGCTCGCCGCGGGCGTTCGAGAACGCCCAGAGCTCCCCCGGGTCCCGGGAAAACAGGACGTTGA
>DASYZN010000126.1:0-4132 GCA_035946105.1 Thermoplasmata archaeon
GGGGGGTCCGCCGACGCCCCGGGCCCCAGCGCCCCGGCCTCGCACCACGCCCCGCCGCCCGCTCCGGCGGAGAAACCGGCCCCACCACCGCATCCCTCCCGGCCGAGGGAGAAACCGGACGACGAACCGAGGCTCTGAACGCGGCCGGCCGCTGGCTCCGCGCCGGCATTGGCCGGTCCCCGGCTAACGGCGCGTGCCGGGGCCCCACACGGGGGCCGATTCGCTTTAAGGGGGTTCGCGCATCGTATCCTACGTGCCGGACCCCGTCGTTGAGAAGGCGATCGCCTCGCGGCTCGCCGCCGGCGCCGCGGCGCTCGTGCTGCTCGTCGTCCTCGGCCTCGTGCTCACCCTGATCTACCTCACGGTTCCCGGCGACGACCACGTCACCGCCCTCCTCAGCATGGGGGTCATCTCCCTCGTCTTCGGGCTCGTCGCCTACTTCGCCCAGGCGCTCGGCCAATCGGTCCACGCGCTTCGGATGCTGACGATGGGGTTCGGGGGGCTCGGCTTCGGGCTCCTGATCCTCACGATCCTGTTCGCCCCCTCGAGCCCGGACGAGACGATCGACCCGATCGCACGGATCGTCGGCCTCGTCGTCGTCTTCCTCGTGCTCGCCGGCGTCCTCGCGGGCGCGGCCTGGAGCGCCCGGGGCCGGGCCCACGATGCCGTCCGGGAGGCGCGACGGGCCGAATGGACCTCGAAGCCCGCGCCGAACGCCTTGGACTACCCGACGGCGAGGTCGCCGAACGCCCCGCCGCCCTCGGCGCCCGCCCAGGGGGATCGCCCGGCGTGAGCGCCTCCCCCCTCCCGGCCCCGGCCGCCTCTCCGAGCTGCCCGGCGTGCCACCACGCCCTCGCCCCGACGGATCGGTTCTGCCCAGGTTGCGGCGCGCCGGTCGCCGCCTCGAGCCCCCCGATCGCCTCCCCGATGTCGCCCTCCCCCGCGCCCGGTGCTCCCCCGACCCCCGCCGCGCCCCCGGTGGACATCCGCCAGGGCGTCGAGGGGGACCGGGGCTTCCTGAAGCGGCTCCAGCTGTTGATCCCGGGCTTCCGGGGATATCGACAGGGCGAGGATCTCCGGGAGGCCGACAGCATCCTGAGGCTCCAGGTCGCCGACCGGATCCATGCGGCCGTCGGGGTCCTCACCCAACGACGCTCGGACCTCGCGAGCTCGGGCCAGTACGATCGGTTGACCGAGCTCTCCCAGGTCCTCGCGGACCTCCTCGTCCTCGAGGGGAAGGTCCGCCACGCCGAGCAGGGCTACACCGGCATCTCCCCCGCCTCCCGCATCACGGTCGACCGCCAGGACCAGCTCTACGAGTACGACTACGGATTCGTCCTCGCCGCGGACGATCTCACGCGGTCGCTCTCGGGGCTCTCGGACGTCGCGGCCCCCGCCGAGACCGTCCGCGCCGCCATCGCGGACGTCCGCGACAAGGCAGGACGCCTGAAGCAGGCGTTCGAGGCCCGCGTCCTCGTGGTCGAGCAGGTGGCGGTCTAGGCCGCCGAGAGGTCGAACGCACCCATGGTCACCAACAACCCGATCCCGGCGAAGGGCGGCAGTCTGTTCGGCGCGACGACGGTCGCCTGGGAGGACGTCTACAAGGGGAACAACGTGATGTGGCGGGTCCCCCGCAACATCCGCTACGGGGACAACGTCGTCGTCCGGGAGGACGAGGTGGCGGTCTTCTTCCGCGACGGGAAGGTCCTCGCCTACCTCGACAAGCCGGACCGCTACGCGCTCACGAGCTTGAGCGTCGGGATCATCGGCAACCTCATCCAGGCCCTCTCGGGCGTTCGGCAGGAGGCCGAGGTCTACTACCTCCAGAAGCGGACGTTCGATGGGAAGTTCGGGAGCCAGGAGCCGTTCGTCTTCCGCGACCCCGACTTCGGCCTCGTGAGCCTTAGGGTCTTCGGCGACTACCGGTGGCGGGTCTCGGGCCCCGACCTCTTCATCAACCAGTTCGTCGGGACGTTCGGCGCCGTCAGCACGCCGGATGTCGAGGCGCGCCTCCGCGACCAGATGGTCCTGCTCGTCTACTCGGCCCTCGGACAGTTGAAGGACCAGGGGATGCGCGTGACCGACCTCGCGACGAAGCTCCCGGAGATCGAGCAGGCCGTGCTCGGCCTCGCCCCCTCCCACTTCAGCCCGTTCGGCCTCGAGGTCCAGCAGGTCCAGGGGCTCTCGATCAACCTGCCCGACGAGGTCCAGAAGGCGGTCGACACGCGCTCCCAGATGAGCGTCCTCGGCGTGAACTACATGCAGTACCAGGCGGGCCAGGCCCTCACGACGGCCGCCGCCAACCCGTCGGGCGGCGCGGGCGCCTTCGCGGGCGCCGGCGTCGGGCTCGGCGCCGGCCTCGGCATCGGCTACGGGATGGCTGGGTCGATGCAGGGAGCGTTCGGCGGAGGGGGCGGCACGCCCTGTCCCCGGTGCGCGGCCATGGTCCCGGCGGGAGTGCGATTCTGCCCGTCGTGCGGGAACGCGATGGCCGCCCCCGGCGCCCCTCCCTCGGCGCCGCCGGGCCCTCCGTGCCCGAAGTGCGGCGCGCCGACCGCCGCCGGCGCGAAGTTCTGTCCGGCCTGCGGCCAGTCGCTCGCCCAACCCCCGGCGAGGACGTGCCCGAAGTGCCAGGCGAACGTCACGGGCGCGGGCAAGTTCTGCCCGAACTGCGGCGCCCCTTTGTAGAGGTCCTGGGAGGTAACGATGTTCTGCCCGAACTGCCGTGCGTCCCTGCCGGACGGGTCGAAGTTCTGCCTCTCCTGCGGAGCGCCGATGCCCTCGGCCGGCGGCGCCGCGGCGCCGGCCGTCTCGCCGCCGGCGGCCCCGGCGCCGTCGATGGCCGAGCCGAGCGCCCAATCCCTCAAGTGCCCGTCGTGCGGCGCGGGCCTCCACGTCGTCTTCGGCGAGATGGTGATCACCTGCGAGTACTGCGGCGCCTCCGTGAGCCTGGGCGGCGCGGGGTGGAAGGCGATCAACAAGCACACCCTCCTCCTCCCGAAGGTCACCGAGGGGGACCAGGCCCTCGGCATCGTCCGGCAGTACATGGACCAGGGGTTCCTCCATCGGAAGGCGTTCGAGGAGTCGAAGGTCGTGGAGCAGAAGCTCACCTTCGTCCCGTTCTGGATCGTGCCGGTGTCGGCGACGACGAACTTCACCTACACCGACGTCGGCGTCTCGGTCGGATCGACCGTCGGGTCGATCGCCGCCGCCGAACTCCTGGGGAGCGCCCTCGGGGGGAACCGCCGGGGCGGCGGGATCGTCGCCTTCCCGGTGATGACCGGTTCGCCCGTCAACGCGACCCGGCAGGATACGGTCTCGGGCCAGTACGAGTTCCCCGTCGTGGCCGTCAAGGGGATGAGCGAGTACCAGCCGAAGGACTACAAGTTCCAGCTCTCGGACCGTTCGTTCTTCGACCGCAAGGCGATCCCGAGCGGGGCGCCGGTCCTCAACGGCGACCTCGGCGAGGACGCGGCCCAGCACGCGGCGAAGGCGTTCGTGACCCAGCTGCAGACCGAGGAGGCCCACAAGAAGCACTACATGGTGAGCCAGCTCACCTCCAACCTCGAGGTCTCGGAGGCGGAGCTCCTCCACGTGCCGGTCTGGTACTACCTGCTCGAGCACAAGGGCCAGAAGACGATCATCCTGATCGATTCCCACGCGGGCGCCGTCATGCGCACCGTCGCCTGAACCCCGTCCCCCGTCGTCCGATCGCTATCGGAGATCGCCGCGCCGACGCTCCCGCACCCCGATCTCCTCCTCGTAGAACGTCCGGCCGAACTCGGCCTCCTCCCGGCCGATGGCGAGCGGCCCCGTCCCGCGGTCCTGGAAGTAGCCGACGAGCGCTCCCGCGCTCGCGAGCTTCACGGCCCGCGACTTGAGCCTCGGCGAGAACGACGGGTTCGGGGCGCGGGCGAGGGCGCGCTCGGAGACCTCCCGAAGCCCCTTGTAGAGCCCCGGCTCGAGCCGCACCGGTCGCGCGGGGAACCGGCCCTGGACCAGGGGATGGCGGGTCTCGATCGCGTGGACCAGGGTGAGGTGGTCCCGGATCCGGTCGGCGAGCGCGAAGTCGATCTCGCCGAGATCGAGGCGCTCCGCGCTCGCCTCGACGGCCCGGAACCGCTCCCGGGTC
>DASYZN010000127.1:0-2771 GCA_035946105.1 Thermoplasmata archaeon
CCGGTGAGTTTTCCGGCGTTGAATCCAATTGAACCGCACGCTCCTCCCGTTGCGGTGCTCTCCCGCCAATTCCTTTAAGTTTCAGTCTTGCGACCGTACTCCCCAAGCGGCAGACTTACCACCTTCGCTCCGGCACTGGGAGCCCACGCAGGACCCCCAACACCAAGTCTGCAGCGTTTACACCCTAGACTACCGGGGTATCTAATCCCGTTTGCGCCCTAGGGCTTCGTCCCTCACTGTCAGATTCGTTCTAGGAGAACGCCTTCGCCACTGGTGGTCCCCCCCGGATTACAGGATTTTACCCCTACCCCGGGAGTACCTTCTCCCTCTCCCGATCTCAAGCCGAGAAGTGTCTTTGGAATTCGGACGGTTGAGCCGCCCGATTTACCCGAAGATTTGCCCGGCCAGCTACGGACGCTTTAGGCTCAATAATAATGAGCACCACTCGGGCCGCGGGTATTACCGCGGCGGCTGGCACCCGTCTTACCCGGCCCTTACTTCTCGAGCTTTTTAGGCTCGGGAACAGCCTACACGTAGTGTAGGCACTTGGAGTTCCCCCATCGTGGTTTCCCACATTGTGGAGGTTTCGCGCCTGCTGCGTCCCGTAGGACCTGGATTCGTGTCTCAGAATCCATCTCCGGGCGACTTCTCCCAAAGCCCGTACCCGTCTATGGCTAGGGGGTCCGTGAAACCCCCTACGACCTGATAGGCCGCAGACCCATCCTCGAGCCCCGCAGGATTTCGACCTGGGAGCCTTCCATCATCCTAGGTCCATCGGGTATTATTCCCAGTTTCCCGGGGGTATCCCCGTCTCGAGGGCAGATTGTCCGCGTGTTACTGAGCAGTGCGCCGAGGGCTTACCCCTCTCGACTCGCATGGCTTAAGCGAACTCCAATAGCGGTGCCCGCCGGCAGGATCAACCGGATTTGTGACACACGATCCCTTTCGGGGCTTCTCGATATTACTTCGTTAGTACGTTTGGTCGTGACCGATCCTCGCTGTTGGCGGAACGTTGACTGACTATTGCTCTTGCATCGTTGGAATTGAGCTCGTTTCGCGTCTATCTGGCTCTCCCCGTCGGTCCCGAGAGGTCGCTCCCCGTCTCCAGGGAGGGGTTCTCGGGGCTCCATGCCCCACCGGGCCATCTGCGACGCTGCCTTGGAAGAGCCGGGTTCACGCATCCCCCGCTCGCCGTGGCGGCGCCCCGGTTCGGGCCCCCGAAGGGTCCCGGAACGCGGTGCGGGATGGGACCTGGGGGGCCTATTTAACGAGCGCGCCCTCGAGCTTTGCGACCCACCGCGGCAGCTCGGAGAGGCTCGTGATCTCCGGCGGGTCGAGCCCGAACCCGGTCCCGTCCCGGTGCAGCCAGACCGAGGCGAGGCCGGCGGCCTCGGCCGCCCGGGCGTCGGTGTTCGAGAGGTCGCCGACGTAGAACGCCTCCGACGGGGCGACCCCGATCCGCTCGACGGCGCGATGGAAGATCTCCGGGTCCGGCTTCTCGACCCCCTCGCTCCCCGAGGAAACGATCACGGAGAAGTAGGGGAGGATCCGCACGGATTCCAGCATCTCGCGGACCGACGACTCGGAGCGGGAGTTCGACACGACCCCGAGGCGGCGGCCTTCGGCCGTGAACCGCTCCAAGGTCCGACGGACGTCGGAGAAGAGCCGGGCGATGGGCGGGAGGCGGTCGAGCCGCTCGACGTACCGGCGGGCCTCGACGGGCCCGACCGCGCGGCCCGAGGCCCTCGCGAGGACGGCCTGCCAGTAGGTCACGGGCGTCGGCCGATCCCGCGCGCGGTCGAACTCGGTGTCGGCCCATCGGACGGCCTCGGAGAGCGGTTCGGGATCGGCGGGGACGTCGACCTGGTGGGCGAGATGGGAGAACTCCTCGTAGTCTCGGTCCTCGACGAGGGTCCCGTGCAGGTCGAAGAGGACGGCCCGGAACCTCCGCCATCCTTGCCCCGCCGTGCGCCGCATGGACCATCGCCACTTCGCCATCCGACTTCAACCTCTCTCGAACGGCCTCCCTCTAGGCGACGGACACCGAGTGGATGTCCGTGTGCCTCAGCAGGATCGCCCGCGCGATCTTGAGGTTCTTGCCGGCCTTGCCGATCGCCCGCGCCTTCCAGGCCGGGTCGACGGTGACCGTGGCGTGCCGACCCTTCCCCTTCGGGGCGATCTCGACGCTCCTCGGGCTGAACGCGAAGAAGATGTTCCGCACCAAGGACTCCGGTTCGACGGAGTACTCGACGACCTGGATCTCCTTCTTCAGCATCCCTTTGAGCTGCTCGACGACGGCCCCGCCGGGGCCGACCGCCCGGTGGACCTCGCCGGGGAGCACGAGGTAGACGAGCTTGTCCTCCGCCTCGAAGCAGTCCTTCACCCGGGCGCCCGTGCGCTCCTCGAAGAGGCGGATGTAGCCCAGGGTCTCCGTGTCGAAGGCGATCTCGCCCACGGTCCCCGGCCCTCGGCGAGCTCGGCGGACCGGGTCCGCCTAGGCGCCCGACTCCAGGGTGAGGATGGCCGACGAACCGGGATCGAGTACGGCGAGGGCGCTGATCGGGTACGGTCGCCCGCACGCCGCCCCCAGCTCGAGGGCGGTCCCCTCGTAGTGGTAGATCGGGATCTTGCCGATCTTCGTCCCCTTGACGAGCTCCGATTTGGGACAGCTCTTCGAGACGATGACGAGGCGCGCCTTCTTCGCCTCGGCGCTCGCCATGGTCTCGTTGACGCCGATCTTCACGACGCCGGTCTCGAGGGCGACCTTGAGG
>DASYZN010000128.1:0-1841 GCA_035946105.1 Thermoplasmata archaeon
CGAAACGCCCGCCCGATGTCACTCCGTCGCGACGCCGGGAAGGTGTTGGGATTGCGGGCCGTGCCCGGCGGACCGACCTCCACGGCTCGCGCCGCTCACGGCGGGGGGGCGACCCCGAGGTAGGCGGCCAGCTCCGCCTCCCGCTTCCGACGCTTGCGCCGGGAGATCGGAAAATCCCACGGGAGCCGTTCGCCCGGGTGCTTGACGTCCTCGTAGAGGGTAACGAACGCCGCCGCCGCGGCGATCGACGTCGGGATCATGAACAGGTAGATCACGTCGGCGAAGTCGAAGTGGAGGGTCACTGCGGCCGAGCCACCCCCGAGGGTCAAGGCATAGGGCCCGAGAATGAAGAGGGCGAGCGTCGCCAGGATGTACTGGTAGATCAGCTTCGTCGCCCGATTCGCGAGCCGGAAGAACCCGTACGCCCCGGTCGTCTGGAAGGCCGTGAAGCCGGCCGAGGTCACGGCGAGGGCGCCCCCTGCGTAGGTCAGGAGCGCGACGGTGATGGAGGGATGGAGCTCGAGACCCGAACCCCCGAAGAGGTTGAACAGGACCTCGATCGGGAGGAGCACGAGAAGGAAGATCAGCACGATTCCCTTCGCTACCCCCTTGGCAAGGCACCACGGCAAGCCGGGGAGGTCGTGGCGGCGGGACCATACATCCGGGAACTGCGGGAGGGACGGGGGAGTCCCGGTCGGAGCCGGCGGGGGCACAGGCCCCGACGCGACGGGCGGCGTGGGCGGAAGAGGCCCGGAGGCCGGATCGGGAGCGAGGGGGCCGGTCATCCGACCCTCGAGGAGGGGAGCGCGAACATCGACGACCCGAGCGAGTACGTTGTCGTGACCGTGGCACCGGGAACCATGCAACTCGATGGGCCGCTCAGGTTCACGGGCGCCGAGAACGAACGATGGGCGGGCACGTCGAGCGCCAGCTCCACCGGGGGGCCGCAATCGGCCCCGGCGTCGACGACCTGGAAGGTCAAATTGCCGACGTCGGCGAAGGAGGCGTTGTCCGTGAAGGCAATCGTGGCGGAAACCGTTGTCCGATTGGCCGCCATCGCCGGAGTGCCCGGACGGACGCTCAAATTCTCGAAGGGGGCCCCCCAGCTCGCGTTCGCGGCGAGCGTGATCCCGAACTGGTAGACCCAGGCGTAGGTGCCATTGAGCCAGAGGTTACCGACGATCGGCGTGTTGTTCAAGAGGAGCCGGGCGCCGTCGGAGGAGAGGGTCGTCGCGGGGATCTGGAAGGTGAGTCCGAACGTGGTCGTCCGGTTCCCGGGGGCGATCGTGACCGCCCCGGTGCTCGCGTAGGGCACGAGCGGCCCCCAACCGGTATGTGCCACGGCCGAGAGGTCCAGTACCAGCGGGTAGGAGCCGGCGTTCGTGATGTTCACCCCGAAGGCAGCGGTGAATCCGGTCGCCGCAGAGTAGGCGAAGGAGTAGCCCTTCCCCCCGGCGGTGCTCACTTTCCCCTTGGAAGCGAACTCGATCGCCGAGATGACCGTCGAGACCAGGAACACCACGACGACGACCAGGGCGAGGATCGCCGACCACCGTAGATATCTCGCCAAGCGGTAGAGGGGTGGACGTCGGCGCTCGTAGGACATCATCGAGGTTCGTCCCCGGGGGGCGTCGGAGGGGTCGACGGGGTCGCGCGCGGCCCGACGCCATCGACCTGGTCCGGGCTCCAGTCCCCGCGATGCCGGCCGACGACGAGATAGTTGACCGCACCCCCGATCACGAGAACGCCCACCACGAGGGCGACGACCGTAACGACACTGCGGGCGAGCCAGTTGGCGAAGTCCCTGAGCGAGGAGTTGACGTGGGCGCTCGCGTTCTCCA
>DASYZN010000129.1:0-3277 GCA_035946105.1 Thermoplasmata archaeon
CTCCGGACCGTAAACCCCCGCCGGCTCCGGTCGGACCGAAGGCCGCCGTTTCGGCGACCCGGCTGACCCCCGCCGACATCGATCAGGCGCAAGAGGACGCCCTGCTCCAGCTTCGGATCGGCCGCACGGTCCACCTCTATGCCGTCGCGGTCTCGGCGGCGCTCCTCTTCGACGCCTTCTTGGTCCTGTTCTTCGCCCCGACCCTCTCCGGGGCGGGGGCCCGGGACCTCCATTCGCTCTACTTCCTCGTCGTGCCGCTGTTCGGCGGGCTCTACCTTTCGGCCTTCGGACTCAAGGTGAAGTGGGACGACTACCAGTTCTGGCCCTGGGAGTCGCATTTCTCCGTCACGGTCGGCTCGCTCGGGGTCAACGCGATCCTGCTCTACCTGTACTTCGCCGGCGTCTTCCGGTACGGGCCGACGGGGTCGTGGATCCTGCTCCCGTACTTCTACCCCCTCTCGCTGCTCGGCCTCACGCTCCCCCTCCTCGGGCTGGCGTTGACCTGGGAGGAGTGGGGGAACCGAAAGGCCGCCAGCGTCGGGGCCGCGATCGCCCCCGTCCTCGTCGCGTTCGTCGTGCTCGCCCCGAGCCTCACGCGCTCCTCGCAGGTCTACGCCCTCGCCCTCTCGCTCGCCACGGGCTCGGTGCTCTACCAGATGACCGGGTCGTTCCTCCATCTGATGGCCAGCGGGACCCGGGCCCACGAGCGGGAGGTGCTCACCTCGGGCCAGAGCCGCCTCGCGAAGGTCGCCGACGAACTCCGCCGGCGCGAGGAGGCGATGGTCTTCCGCGAGTCGACCCTCTTGGGCCGGGAGGCCGACGTCGAGAACGCCGAGATCGCCCTCCAACGGAAGACGGACGCGCTCGAGGAGAGCCGCTCCCATGCCACGGCGCTGGAGACGGAGGTCCAGACCCGGTCGACGACCTTGCAGCGGTTGCAGCGGGAACTCGCGGTGAAGCTCGCCGAAACCAACTCTCGGACCCGGCTCCTCGAGGACCGCGAGACCTCGCTCGACCTTCGCGAGAAGGACCTGAGCGCCCGGCTCCCCAAGGTCTCCCAGCGGGAGGCCGACGCCATCCGACGACAGGGCGAGCTCGCGCTCCGGGAGGCCGAGATCGTCCGAAAGTCCCAGGAGGTCGCCCAACGGGGCACGGAGGCGAGCGAGCTCGAGGGTCGGCTCGCGGCGCGACGGCAGGAGATCGAGCGCAAGACCCAGGAGCTATTGCAGCGGGAGGGGAGCCTCGCCGCGAAATCGGGACCCGGTCCGACCCCGACCGCCCCGAAGGGCGAGGGCCCGAAGGATCCCGAGCGCGAGGCCCGGCTCGAGACGCTCAAGAAGGCGCTCGACGAGCAGAACGTGGCGCTCGCCCAGAAGGCCTCCGAGATCCGGACCCAGCGCACCCAGCTCGAGCAGGATCAAGCCTCCCTGCGGGAGAAGCACGAAGCGATCGAGCTTCGGGAGGCGGAGGTCGCCCAGAAGGAGGCCGACGCCACCGAGCGCACGTCCCTCGCCGAGGGACGGATCCGCCGCTATGAGGAGACGCTCCGCCAGGTCGAACAGAAGGTCCAGGCGATCGAGACGAAGGCCGCCATCCTGACCCAACGGGAGGACGAGGCGAACCGTCGGGAGGCCGAGCTCAACGAGCGGGAGAAGTCGCTCGCGGCCCACGATGGGGAGATCGCCGCCTCACGCTCCGACATCGAGGCGCGGATCCGGGACCTCGCCGTCAAGGAGAAGCGGGTCGGTTCGCTCGAGGACGAGCTCCGATACCGCCGACAGGCCTGGGCCCAGGGGGTCCCGCCGACCCTCGGGAACTTCTCGATCGCGTTCGCGCCGGCGGGCGAGCCACCCCGGCGCGGGGCTCGCTCCTCGGAGGGGCGGCGGGGCCGATCGTCCAGCCCTCCGCCGGTCGTCCCGTTCGAGGAACCCGCCCCCGACGAGGCGGCGGCCCCCGCCGAACCGGCGGCGCCGGCTGAGGCCGAGACCCTGCAGGCCCCCGCCCTCCAGCGCTTCGCCGACCGGGCTCCGACCGGGACCCCCCGGCTCGACGACCTGCTCCTCGGCGGGATCCCGCCGAAGGGCCACCTCATGCTGATCGGCGACGCGTTCGTCGGGAAGGAGACCGCCATCTACGCCTTCCTCGCCGAGGGGCTCAAGCTCGGCGAACCCGCGATCGTGATCACCGCGAACCGCGGCCCGGACGAGCTCGCCCAGAAGATCGGCGTCGTCGCCCCGCAGCTCCAGGAGTACGAGCAGCTCGGGATGGTCCGATGGATCGATGCCTCGGCGGCCGAGGCGCCCGACACGGCCGCCCCGGAGACCTCCGGGGCCCGGCTGAGGACGAACGGACCTCACGATCACCCCTGGATCCTTTCGGCGCTGGTCCAGGCCGCGAACGCCTTCCAGGAGGGGTCGGACCGCCCGGTCCGGGTCGCCTTCTTCGGACTCTCCGCGACCCTCGCCCACGGCGACGAGCGCCAGCGGCTGCAGTTCCTGCAGAATTTCGTGGGCGGCCTCAAGAACCGCCACGCCATCGCGCTCTACGCGCTCGAGACGGGGACCGTGCCGGAGTCCCAGCTCGAGACCGTGCTCTCCCGGATGGACGGGGCGATCTACTTCAAGCGGGAGGGCGGCAAGACGTTCCTCTCGGTCCGGGGGGTCGGCGAGGTGCAGACCCGGGACTGGATCGAGTATCGCGCGACGAACCGGGCGCTCGTCATCGGCTCGTTCTCCCTCGAGCGGATCCGATAGCGCCCGATCGATCGCGGGGCGGGACCGGCCCGGATCACTCCTCGCCCATCGACCGGGGCTTCGGGATGACCTTCGGCTGATCGGCGTCGGTCGGCATGCCGGTCCGGCCGACGACGAGGTCGCAGTCCTGCCAGCTCACGCCGACGGTCACCTTCGGGAAGGCGACCTTGAGGGTGTAGTTCGCGAGCTTGCCGATCGCGAGCCCCTGGGCCCCGACGACCAGGTTCGGGTTCATGACCGAGAGGTCCCGGGTCAGCACCACCCGGGTCTCGCCGAAGACGATCTTCCGGAGTTCCTCGCGTTCCTTCAACGTCCGATCGCCGATCTCGGACGGTGCGCTCGGGGATAAATCCGACGGGAAACCCTCGCCATGCAAAGCTATTAGGGCCATCACCGTACCGAGCCTCCGCCGGAGCCGCATGGTGGAGCGTGGGCGGCCGCCCGAGAAGCTTCAGAAGACCGTCCACCTTCGAATCGACCCGAATGACGAGAACACGACCCTCGAAGACGTCCTCTCCAAGATC
>DASYZN010000130.1:0-11046 GCA_035946105.1 Thermoplasmata archaeon
GGAACTGGCAGTCCCTCTCGTCGACGACCTCGAGGGCGCGCAGCACGCTCTCCCGGAGGGCCCGACGCACCGCCGGGTCCCTCGGCCACGCCCCCACGTGGGCGTCCGCGAGATGGGCGAACGCGAACTCCTCCGGCGCCATGGGAGGGGGAGGATCACGTCGAGCGGGTCGGACGCGGCCCTTCCGCACTGCGCTTCAGCACCGCGGCCAAGAGCCCCGTGCCGACGCCGAGGGCCAGGAGGCCGAGTCCGACCCCATCGTCCCCGAGGGCCGACAGGGGGATCGCCCCGGGGGGCGGAGCGCGCTTCTCGGTGTCCGCGGCCGCGTCGGCGGCCGGAGGCACCGGCAGCTGGCGCGCGTTGAACGAACGGGCCATCGATTCCTGCATCAGATCGAACAGCTCCGTCGCCTCCTCCATCGTGATCTGGCGATGGCGGAGCCGACCGACGAGATACGCGTACCGCGCGTTCGCGGCCGGAGCGCCCGGGGGGCCGGCCCCGGAGGAGCCGCCCATCGGGGCCGGCGGGTTCGGATCCGGCCCCATCATGTCCATCCCCTAGCCTCCGCGCTTCTTGAAGGATGCTGGCCGGGATCGGCCGCGAACCCCCTTGGATCGGCCCCGCCGAAGGTCGGCCCGTGGTCCGGCGCGAGCGGAGTTCGGGAGGAGTTATAGCTCGCCATCGGCCTGCAAGGCCGATGGCCGAAGCAACGAACGCTCCCCCAGGCTCGGCGACCCCCGAGGCGCGCAAGCATCTCCACGTTCGTCTGAGCGACCCCCACAGCGCGATCTACGATCTCATCACCGAATACCTCCAATCCGCCGGGAAGGCCCCGGACTGGTATTGGCGGAGCGCGGGGCATCTCGAGGGGACGGAGCCGGAGAACCTCGAGGAGCTCCTGAGCTCCGCGTTCGAGGCCGGCGCCTACATCGCCCACGACCACCCCGAGGACCTCGAGTTCCGATGGGTGGACGAGCGGGAGTGCGAACGGGAGCGGAAGGCGGAGGAGGCCGGCGCGGACGGCGAGGAGCGCGGCAAGGAGCGGTCTTCCCTGAGCCACTACGCCTGAGGCGATCGGGCAGAGGCGTCGGGCCGGCCGGCCCGAACGAGGTCCGTTTGAGATCGCCCGGGACGATCGGTCGCCCCGGGCACCGTCGAGGTCGAAGGCGGTTCGGCGAGGCTTACTTCTTCTTTTCGTTGCTGTTACAGCCGCACGTGTCGCACATCCTCGACACCTCCATCCCAGGCAGGCCGCACGGGTAATTGAGCTTGCCTTGGCGCCCCCTTCTGCCCCCGGGGACGGGTCGCTTCGAGGGCGCCGACGCGCGCTTCGGCTAGATCCCGATCACCGAGTGCATGACGATGAGGACGATGAACAGGATCGAGATCGTGTTGACGACCTTGATGAGCGGGTTGATCGCCGGCCCCGCGGTGTCCTTCGTCGCGTCGCCCACGGTGTCGCCGACGACGGCCGCCTTGTGGGCGTCGGAGTGCTTGCCGCCGTAGTGGCCCTCCTCGATGAACTTCTTGCCGTTGTCCCACGCCCCGCCCCCCGTCGTCATCGTGAGGGCAAGGGGGAATCCGGAGAGGATGACGCCCAGCAGCAGGCCCGCGAGGGCGATGGGACCCAACAGGAAGCCGACCGCGAGCGGGGTGACGACGCCGATCGCGGCGGGGACGGCCAGCTGACGGAGCGCCGTGATCGTCACGATGTCGACGCAGCGGCCGTACTCGGGCTTCGCCGTCCCGGCGAGGATCCCGGGGATCTCCTTGAACTGTCGGCGGACCTCGAAGACGATCGCCTGGGCGGCGACCCCGACCGCGTTCATGAGGAACGAGGTGAAGAAGAACGGCAATAGGGCCCCGATGACGAGGCCCGAGACGACGAGCGGGTTGTCGATCTGCAGGTGCTGGGTGAAGCTCGTCCATGGGATGTTCGCCGCCTGCGCCGCCGCGAAGGTGTAGGCCGCGAAGAGGGCGAGGGCGGCGAGGACCGCCGAGCCGATCGCGTAGCCCTTCGTGACCGCCTTTGTCGTGTTCCCCACCGCGTCGAGCGGGTCGGTGACGGCCCGGGCCTCCGGCGGGAGCTTCGCCATCTCGGCGATGCCGCCGGCGTTGTCGGTGATGGGGCCGAAGGCGTCGATCGAGATGATCATGCCGGTGACCGCGAGCATGCTCGCCGCGGCGAGTCCGATCCCGTAGAGCCCGAGCTCGGGATCGATCGAGATCGTCCCGCCGGTCGAGGTCCATCCCACGGCTGCGTAGGCCCCGAGCGTCCCCGCGACGATCACGAGGCCGGGGAGCCAGGTCGATTCCAGCCCGACGGAGAGGCCGGTGATCACCGTCGGGCCGGCGCCCGCCTGGGAGGCGTCGGCGATCCGGCGGACCGGGGAGTACTTCGACGACGTGTAGAAATCGGTGATCACGACGAGGAGCACCATCACGATGAGCCCGATCGCCGTCGCCAGGAAGATCCCCGCGCTCCCGCCCATCAGGGCCTGGTCGAGCCCGTAGAGGCCGACGAGCCCCACCGCGGCGGTGACCCCGAGGCCCTGGTAGAGGGCACCCATGATCGATCCCTTCGGACGCATCCGGACGAACTGGGCCCCGATCAGCGTCGAGACGATCGCCCAGGCGCACACCAGGAGCGGATAGAGGATTGCGTTCGGGAACGGATCCGTCACCGGTCCTTGGATCAGGTAGGCGAGGAGCATGGCCGAGACCGCCGTCACCACGTAGGTCTCAAAGAGGTCGGCCGCCATCCCGGCGCAGTCGCCCACGTTGTCGCCGACGTTGTCGGCGATGACCGCCGGGTTCCTGGGGTCGTCCTCGGGGATCCCCGCCTCGACCTTCCCGACGAGATCGGCGCCGACATCGGCGCCCTTCGTGTAGATCCCTCCGCCGACCCGGGCGAAGAGGCTCATGAGCGACGCCCCGAAGAGGACGCCAACCATCTCGAGCACGTTCCCCCCGAACGCGGCGTAGAACCCCACGAGCTCGAGCAGGGCGAGGCCGGCGACGGACATGCCGGTGACCGAGCCGCCCCGGAAGGCGTAGGACATGGTGGCCGGGAGGTTCGCCCGCCGGGCGTGGGCGGCGGTCCGCACGTTCGCTCGGACCGAGACCAGCATCCCAACGGCCCCCGCGAGGGCGCTTCCGCCGGCGCCGGCGAGGAAGCCGAGCGCGAGCTTCCAACCGTCGGAGAAGGAGACGGCGATGATCAGCGCGACCACGGCCCCGACGGAGAACACGGCGAGGTACTCCCGCCGCAGAAAGGCGACCGCGCCCTCCCGGATCGCGGCGGCGATCGAGACCATCGCCTCGGTCCCCTCCTCCTCCCGGAGCAGGAAGAACGTCTGGACCCCCGCGTAGGCGAGCGAGCCCAAGCTCGCGATCAGGACGAGAAGCTCGAGGGTTCCGGTCGACCAGGTCAACGTTTCGACCCCACGAAGATGGGGGCGCTTCACCCCCGGCGTTATTAAAATTCGACGGCCCCAAGGGGCCGGGCGCCTCCCAGCCGTCCCAAGGTCCGACTACCCCTCGTACGTGGGTTCGACGCGGGGCTCCGCCGGGGCGTTAGGTCGCCCCCCGCGGCCGCGCCGGAAGGAGACGACCAGGACGATCACGAGCGCGACCGCGGCGAGCCCCACCCCAGCGAAAATGGCGACGGTGCCGGTATCGGTCGCCGTCGTCCCCCCGCCGCCCCCACCGCCGCCCCCTCCGACGGGTTGAGTGGAGCCGCCCGTGGCGGTCACGAGGATCGAAGAGCTCTCCACGGTCACGCCGGCGGCATCGGTGACCGAGAGGACCATCGTGAAGTTTCCGGCCCTCGCCGGGGTGAACGTGAATGACGCCGTCGGCTGGTTGGAAAGGGCCGGAACGTCGTTGACCGTCCAGCTGTAGCTGAACGGGCCGAGGCCGCCCTGGACCACCCCGCTGAGGTCAACGGAGCCACCGACCGGGACCGACGTGGAGGGACTCAGGATCACGATGGCGACGAGGGGAACACCCGCGACTCGAAGCGGGGCGGGCACCGACGTGACGGTGAACCCCAGCGCATCCGTGACCTGGAGCGTGAGGAAGAACGTGCCCGGCTGGTCCGGCAATAGGGAGAACGCCATCGGGCAGGGCCCCGTCGGTCCGATGGGCGTGCCGTTCGAGGCCCAAACGCAATGATACGGGGCGAGCCCGCCGGAGATCTTGGCCGACAGGTTCACCGATTGACCGAGGTCGATCGCCGTCCGGCTCACCGAGAACGTCGCGGTGGGGTCGGCGTGCACGTTCCAACCGACCGGGACGGAGGAGGCGGCGACGCCCAACGGTCCGATGGCCTGTACCGAGACCTGCGCGTCCCCGGCCACAGCGGTCGCGCACGTCAACGAGCTGGTCTGCGGGGGGGGACAGCCGGAGGGAAGACCGAACCACCGGTAGGTGAACGGCCCCTCGCCGAAGGCGCTGGCCGTCAGCGTGTTCGACTGCCCCACGTCGGTCTCGGGGAGGAGGGAGGTCGCGCGCACCGCGATCGACTCGGTGACCAGGTGCGCCGTGATCGATTCCTGGAGTTGATCGACCATGGAGCCGGTCACCGTCGAGTTCCACGTCGCGCTAAGCGGAGAATCGAGGATCCGGGAGCGATAGGTCTTCGACGTGTTGGCAGCATCGGAGAGGTAGGCGACGATGACGCCGGCCGGGGTCACGTCGGCCACCGTGGTCCCGTTCGCGCTCGCGTTGTCGTCGAGAAAGAACCCTCGGACGCTGGGGGCGAGCCCGGCCTGCACACGGGTGTCGACGAAACTCTCGTTCCAACCCTGGTGGAACGCCTTCATGTGGAACGTGACGTTGTTGTTTCCGTCGCCCCTCGCCCTCGACGATTGGGCGGCGTTGAACGAGAGGGAGAACCGCGAGCTCGCGTTGTGGAATTCGGGCGACGCGCTGCCGGAAAGGACGACCTGCTCGGAGCTTTTCGAGCGTTCGGCCACCGTCGTGGCGTTCAGCGCGTCGTAGAACGACTGGTTCGTGTGGGACACGGCGACCAGCGCCTGGCCGCCGACCGGGATCGTGCTCGAATCGAGGTAGGACACAGTGACCGACTGAACGACGGTGCTGCCGACGGTCGAGTTGGTGTAGGCATACGTGGGGGACGAGGCGAAGTTTTGCGTCGCCGGCCCCGTACCCGCGGAGGTATACAGCAGCAGGCTCCCTCCGATGATCCAGTTGCTCGCGGAGTCCCGCCCGAGGGCCGTGATCGACAGGTTGTGGCTCCCTTCCAGCAGTCCAAGGTCCGCGGTGACGTCGAGGTGGTACGGAGGGTCGGAGAGGGTGAAGATCCCGGTGATCGGATCCCAGAGCGAGGGGTCGCTCAGTCCCCCCGTATTGACGTAAGCGAACGGGATCACCGAGGCGAGTCCGCCTCCGTCCACCGAGATCTCGAGGTCACGGAACGGGCGGGGCGTGGAGTACCAGAATTCGTCGTTGACGAATCCGTAGGCGTAGAGCTCCAGGGTGGCGTTCGTCGCATTCGTCGGCACCGAGACGATGGCCGAGACGTTGGGTCGAGCGTTCTGGATGCCGATGAACGGCCAGATCGGTACGATCGTATTGGGCTCGCTCGGTGGAGCATGGCCGGTCTCCGGCGGGAAAAAGGCGAGGGTGATGTTCGCCGTCCAGATCCCTCCCAAGGTCGCCACCCCGAGGATGAATTGGAACGAGACGTTCCCGACGAAGAGGCTCTCGTACTCGGTGAGATCCTTCAGGATCGTCCAGTGGGAGATCTCGGGGAGCGTTCCGAAGGCGACCGGAAGGCCGTCCGCCGTGAACCGGTAGGAGGAGTCGTAGACGGTTCCCGAGATGAATCCGGTGAAATTGAGCTCGATCATCCCCCAAGGCCGGGCCGGTGGCGTGAAATTCAGCAGGGCGCAGCAGCTGGAGCGGTTGATGACGAGCAGATGCGCGATCGTGTAGACTACCGGGGTCGTCGAGGGGGGCACCGGCGGTGGGGTCTCGAACACCGCGGAGGTGTTCACGGTCGAGGGTCGGGGTACGGGGGGAGGCGCGAGGGTACGCAAAAATGGGACGGGATTCGGGGCCGATGGAGCCGAGGCGGCAGCGGTCGTGAAGATCGGCGGGGCACCGTGGCCGCCCACGACCCGCGGTGAGGCCGTAGGGAGGACGACGGGGGAATGCGGCGCAGCGGCCGCGGCCGCGCCGGCGCCGATCGGGCTCGGTAGGAGCAGCGCCAAGGAGACGACGAGAAGGGCGATCGCCGGCACCGTCGAGCCCATCGGGTCGCTACCGCCCCCTCGATACATATCCCCTTCCGAGGCGTCGGGAGGTGCGTTTCCCCCGAGGGTTGGGCTCCAACCGGCCCGCGGTCTTGCGGGCGCGTCCGACCGCAGCCCGCTACGGATCGAAGCTGCGGGTGGCGATCCGTTCGAGCACGAGAGTTCGAAGCGCCTCCACGGTCATCGCGCGCTGGCCCTTCTGCCCCCGGGTCCGCACCGCAACCGTTCCCGCGGCGCCCTCGGCATCGCCCACGACGCCGACGTACGGGATGCGATCCATCTCGGCCTCCCGGACCCGCTTCGAGAGCGTGTCCGCGCTCCCGCCGAGCTCGGCGCGGATTCCCGAGGCCACGAGGTTCGAGTGGATCGATCGGACGGTCGACTCGTGCCGCTCCGACACGGGGAGGAGTCGGACCTGCACCGGGGCTAGCCACGGCGGGAGCCGCCCTCCGCAATGCTCGAGGAACACGCCGAGGAACCGCTCCCAGGTCCCGAGGATCGTCCGGTGGATCACGATCGGGGTGTGTCGGTGTCCGTCGGCGCCCTGGTACTCGAGGCCGAAGCGGCGAGGGATCTGGTAGTCGAGCTGGATCGTCCCGGTCTGCCAGGGCCGACCGAGGCTGTCGCGGACGTGGATGTCGATCTTCGGCCCGTAGAACGCCCCCTCCCCCTCGGAGATCTTGTGCGGGACCTTCGCCTCTTCGACGACCGATCGCAACGTGGCCTCGGCCCGGTCCCAGTCGGAGGGGTCGCCAAGGAAATGCGTCGGCCGGGTGGAGATCTCGCAGCTCCATTCGAGCCGGAACACGGAGAAGGCCCTCTGGATCCAGGCGAGCAGGCTTCGCAGCTCGCCCTCGATCTGCTCCTCGGAGACGAACACGTGGGCATCGTCCTGGACGAACTCCCGGACCCGGGTGAGGCCGTGCAGGGTGCCGCTCGGCTCCCGACGGTGCAGGGGGGCGAACTCCGCGAGCCGGAGGGGGAGCTCCCGATAGCTTCGCGAGCGCGCCCGAAAGATCAGCATCGAGCCGGGGCAGTTCATCGGCTTGATCCCGTAGGTCCGCTCCTCGACCTGGGAGAGGAACATGTTCTCCCGGTAGTGCTCCCAATGCCCGCTCGTCACGTAGACGGACTGGTCGTAGAGCAGGGGGGTCCGGACCTCCTGGTAGCCGTCGGCGACGAAGTGCTCGGTCACGAACCGCTCCAGTTCCCGGATCACGATCATCCCGTGGGGGAGCCAGAACGGGAACCCCGGCGCCGATTCGTCGAACAGGAAGAGCCCGAGGCGGGTGCCGACCGAACGGTGATCGCGCGCCTCGGCCTCCGCCCGGAGCTTCAGGAACTGATCGAGCTCCGCCCGCGTCGGGAAGGCGACGCCCCGGACCCGCTCGCGGGATTCCTCCCCGTTCGGCCCTCCGACCCGGATGGTCGACGTCCCCAAGATCTTCGTTCCCTCGAGCCACCCGCTGTGGGGGACATGGGGTCCTCGGCAGAGATCGAGGAACTCGCCGGTCCGATAGAACGAGATGGGAGAGGAGGGATCGGCGGCCCGGACGTACTCGGTCTTGTGCCGATTCGCGCCCACCCGGGCGAGGGCGTCCGGCACGGGGAGCTCCATCCGCTCGAACGGCTCCTTCGCCTTCACCGACCGGGCGATCGAGGCCTCGATCCTCGGGAGATCCTCCGCAGCGATCGGCCGCATGTCGAAGTCGTAGTAGAACCCCTCTTCGCTTGGGGGACCGTTCGTCGGGAGGGCGCCGGGGATCGCCTCGACGACCGCCTTGGCGACGAGATGGGCGGCCGAATGGTGCAGGATGAGTCGGCCATCGGCGTCGGCGAACGTCAGGGGTTCCAATCGGCCGGCGGCCCGGACCGGGGTTCGCAGGTCAACCAAGGTGCCGTCGAGGCGGGCGGCAAGGAACCGCGAGGCCTCCGATGGCCCCCAGGCCGCGAGCACGTCGCCGACCAGGGTCCCTAGCGTGACCTCCCGTGACTGACCGTCGGGCAGGTCGAGTCGCACGGTGGCGTCAGGCGGCATGTCGTCGGCGCGACGGAGTCGGGGAGGTTAAGCCTTCTCGCCCGGCCGAACGAATTGCGACGCTCTCGGACCCCGGGGCGATCAGCCCGCCCATTACTCATCACCGATTCAGCCGGTTCTAGCTTTCATCATCTCGCCCGCCGGGGTCCGGCAAGGAGAAGGAACTCCACGAGGACCCCTCGGTGGTGGTTAGGAGGTCACCCGACAGGTGGAAGATACCGCCGGCCGCCCCGCTCTGCTCGAGATCGGAGAAATCGGATGCTTCGAAGACCCCGCCGACCCAGGTGGGGCCGCCCTCGCTCAGCCGTCGAACCAGCTCCCAATCGAGCGCGGCATCCCTCGGGCTCAGGATGATCTCCTGAGGACCCGCGGACCGGACTTGGGCGGCCAGGGTTTCCGGCGTTCCCTCCCGCCAGACCGAGAACGGACTGTCGACCCGGCCCGACCGCAGGTCGACTGAGAACGCGAGATCGTTCGAGAGCTTCCACGCCTTCTCGAGCTCGTCCGGCCCCTCGAGGGCTCCGGACGTCAGCACGACCTTCGTGGCCCCCGCGACCAAGGCGTCGATCGCGTCGTCTGCGGTACGGGCCCCGGCCTCGAGCCACATGTCCGTGTCCCGAGCGATCTCCTGGAGGTAGTCGAGCTGAGGCCGATTCTCCTCGATCCCATCGAGGTCCACCACGTAGAGGCGCGCGTAGCGCGGCGTGAGCGCGTCGAGCACCTCGAACAGGTCGTAGGGGCCGCCGGCGGCGGTCCTCGCCGGTTCCGGCCCCGAGTCCCCCGGGACATGGATGACGCCTCCCTTGAGCATCAGGCAGGGGACCAGCCAGGGGCCCCTCCGTTCGCCGGTCGCGGCGGGAGCGCGGCGCGCGGGGCGAGGGGGCATCGGAGCGCTGGAGGACGACGGGCTATCCCGTTTTCGCCACGGTCAGCCCGGCCCTCGCCCCCGGCCTCGGCGGGTAGGATTATCCCCCGCCGGGTCTCGGGACCCCCGCCAGGAGGCGGAGAGCAGCTGACGGCAGCGAACGCTGGCAACAGCTCGCAGCTGAGGAAAGTCCCCTCTCCGAGGACCACGGGGGCGGATGGGAGTCCGCCGGGCGAGAGCCCGAGCCACGGAGCAGAAACGACACAGCCCGCCGGCACGGGGATGGCGTCGCGCCGGAGGATCCGGCGGGAGATGGTGAAACGGCCGACTCCCCGGGAGCAAGCCCTGAGGGACGGGAGGAACGGGTCCTGCGACCGTCGAGGAGAGCGCGGAGTCGAATGCTGCCTAGAACGGAAAGGGGCTTACGGCCGCCACCTGGCCGGCCTGCCGAGCGATCGGCAGGCCGTTACGATCGCGAACCGCACGGCTTCGAGCGACGCCCCCTAGGGGAGATCGGGTCCCTATCCCTGGCGGCGCGTGCCCGCCGTTAGGGCGCCGCCACGGACGGGGGAGGAAGTTGTCCGTCCGTCCGTCCGTCCCTTCGCCTCGCGACGCCGTTAGATCGGCGCCCCGCACCGCTCGCATCGGGTGCTCGTTTGAGAGGAGAGACCCCCGCACTGTCGGCACCGGAGGAGGACGGTGGGAGCCGCGGCGACCGCTGGGGCAGCCGCGCGGGTCGAAGCGACGCTGGCCCCGATGGGAGATGCGGCCGTCGGGGGAGGGGTCGGGGCGCGGCCGGTCCGCTGGACGGTCGCGCGATAATGAACGACGAGCTTCCGCCAGGCTTCGGCATGGGGGGTCACGAACTGGCGATAGCCGCCCGGGAAGGCGAGGAGCAGGACGGCGTGGGGGGTCCCGTCGTCCTGGACCTGGGCGTCTAGGAGGTACGGCAGGTAGAGATCGAGGTCCATCACGCGGGCTCCGGCGTCGGAGCTGACCTCGAACACCAGTCGGAAGTTGGTGAGGACGAGCAGGCCGAGTTCCCCGTCGGGGTACCTTCCGACGTACCCCTGGTGGACGATCTGCTCACCGGAGTTCAGGAGCATGCCCGCCTCAGGATGAAAGCCAAACTCACGGGCGAGGAGCTCCGAACCAGTCGACCCCTGGCGGCCAACACGCGGGATAGCCTATCCGACGCTTAAGCCCGGCTTCCCCAAACCTCGGGAGACTTCGAGGGGGCCGGGGCCGCCTAGCGCCGCCCGAAGGGACCGACCGGGGCGCCCGTTTGGGCCCGGGTCTGGAGGGACGAGCCCCCCGAACGGGTCACAATGATTAAGGCGCCACCGGTCTCGGTGGCGCCGATGTCCCTGAAGGGGCGCGACCTGATCTCGATCCGCGACCTTTCTCGCGAGGACATCGAGGAGATCCTGAAGGGATCGCGCCGGATGATCCCGTACGCCGAAGGGACGAAGTCCGGCCACCAGCTCGAAGGGAAGCTCCTCACCCTCGCCTTCTTCGAACCGTCGACGCGGACCCGTCTCTCGTTCGAGGCCGCCATGGCGCGGTTGGGGGGCAGGACCGTGACCATCGCCGACCCGGCGGCGAGCTCGGTCCGCAAGGGGGAGAGCCTCCACGACACGATCCGGGTCCTCTCGGGCTACGGGGACGCGATCGTCCTTCGCCACCCGAACGAAGGGGCCGCCCGGCTCGCGGCCCAGGCGTCCGAGCGCCCGGTGATCAACGCGGGCGACGGCTCCGGTCAACATCCGACGCAGACCCTGCTCGATCTCGCGACGATGGAGGAGGCGTTCGGGCACCTGAGCGGGCTCAAGGTCGTGCTGTTGGGCGACCTCAAGTACGGC